>NZ_JAQZSD010000091.1:0-12973 GCF_028674935.1 Lysinibacillus sp. CNPSo 3705
GTAATTTTTAATATTAAAGCTACATTCTTTTTTTATGAAGAAACCTAAAATTAAAATGAACGATTTAGTCATTTCAACAGTCTAATGAGTAGAAAGGAGTGAGAAAGATGGATGAACAAGCTTTTTTATATTTACTTAAACAATATGAACAGACTATGTATCGAATGGCGTTTGCCTATTTAAAAAATGAGCATGATGCTATTGAAGCTGTACAAGAAGCTACTTATCGAAGCTTAAAAAAGAAACATACTTTAAAAGAATCGGCTTATTTTGGAACGTGGCTTGTGCGAATTTTACTAAATGTTTGTCATGATATGCGTAAGAAAAGTATGCGACTTCATTTGCAGGAAGATTTTGAAATTGGAGAAAATGTACATACCCACGACCGCTTTGAAATGACGGATATCATTACAAAACTACCGAAGGAGCAACAAGAGCTTATTTTTCTAAAATATTTTCATGACTATAGAAATCAAGATATTGCTGCCATTCAAAATATACCTGAAGGTACTGTGAAATCTAGATTGCATTCGGCATTGAAAAAGCTAAAACTTTATTTTCTAGAGAAAGGGGAATTGTAGATGAAGAAGGAAGAAAAGTATGACTATGATACATTTATCCGGGAATTAGCACAAATTCATGTTCCAAATGATCGACTAGCTACGGCACGTATGGAAAGTGTCCGTCGCTATCGAAAAGAAAACCGTAAACGTCTGCAAATATGGAAAGGCATGGCTCTAACCTGTGCACTTCTAATGATTTTTGTGGGATTTATCCGTTTATCCCCAGCTTTTGCTAGTGTCGTTAGTAATATTCCAGGGCTTTCACCACTTGTTCAGATGATTACGTATGATAAAGGTGTTGCTGATATTCTTGATAATCACTATTATGAGGAATTAGGGCAAACCCAAACCAAAAATGACTTATCGTTTACACTTCAGGGGGTAATTGCCGATGAAACAGGGATGATTTTACCCTATAAATTTTCTGCACCAATGGATCTTAGTGATTTAGTTACTGAGAAAATAGAGCTTCGATTAAACGGTGAAAAAGTAAATGCTCAAGTAGATTTTAACCTATATCGTAAGGAAAAAGTTTTTCAAATTGAAGACAATTTGATTGTTACATTCTTAGACCCAATAAATTATGAAAATGCCCAATTTGAATTATATATACAATTTGCTGATGAGAAACAAACTGAATTTACGTTTCCATTTGCACTTAAAAAGGAAATTGCGAAAGCAAAGATCTATGAATTGAATGAGAAAATGAGCTTCGAAGGACAGAATATTACGGTGAAGTCAGTCTCTATTTCACCAATTCGTACTGGTGTTACAATCGCACTTGACCCCAATAATGAGGAAAGAATTTTTGATATCGATGAAATACGTATTTTGGATGAAAAAGGGGAAGAATGGTCTGCAATCGATAGAGGTACAGTTGCTACAGGATCAGAGGAGGAAGGAATAACGTACTATATGCAAAGTAATTACTTTAGAGAGCCTAAGAAGTTAACGTTATCTATTGGCAAAGTAGTGATATTACGAAAAGAGCAGGATTATATAGATGTAGATTTTAATCAAAACAAAGTGATATCCAAGCCGCCATCTATTCCAGGGTTACAAGTTAAAGTAGAGAAACCAATGGTAACTTTAAATATACCAACCTCAAGTTATATACAAGGATTTAATGGTATTGCAAAAGATGCAAATGATTATTATATAGACGCACAAAGTGAAGAAATAAATAGTAATAATGACTATCTGACTGAGCAAATTGAAATATTGAATCTAAGTGGAGTTGCCAATCCAGTTCGCCTGTATTTTATAACAGATGTACTCTATTTAGAGGGAACTCAAAAAGTGGATATTCCCTTGAAATAGTCCATGGATGGCTAACGGGGTGCTTTTCTTGAAGATCAATTGAGTTGCATATGCAACTCTTTTTTATACTTGATTTATGAAATTAGGGAGGAGAAATAAAATGGGAATAAAATTCTCGTTGTTGGTATGGATATTGCCAAGCATATTCATTACGCATGCTTTGTCGATGAACGCGGGCGAGTAATAGAAAAAGCTTTTGCCGTACATCAATCGAAAGAAGGCTTCGAAAACTTGTATGAAAAGATTCTTCAAACGATGAAGGAAGCCAATAAAACTGAAGTAATAATAGGGATTGAGCCTACAGGTCACTACTGGATGAACTTAGCCTATTTCTTAGATCAATACGGAATCCCACTTGTCATGGTGAATCCAATGCACGTAAGACGTTCGAAAGAACTAGATGATAACTTACCGACAAAGCACGATAAAAAAGATGCACTAGTCATCGCTCGCTTATTAAAGGACGGACGTTTCAGCTATCCACGTATACTGAAAGACATTGAGGCTGAACTTCGTATTGGTTCTACTCTTCGTTCAAAATTGACGGAGGATTTGGCTAGTATTAAAAATCGAATCATTCGTTGGCTTGAACGCTACTTTCCAGAGTTTACTCAAGTCTTTCCTAATTTCGGGAAGATGGCACTTGCAACACTAGAAATGACGCCATTACCAAAAGATATTAAAGAGAAAACAGCTGAAGAGCTGGTCTTTCTTTACCGACAGGTAAAGGGAATGAGATCCCCACAGTTACCGAAAGCCAAGCTTCTTATCGAAGCCGCGAAAAACTCTATCGGACTGACAGAAGGAACACAGATGGCCCAACACGAAATCGCCACGCTCTTACGTCAGTATCGGTTATTAGAAACAGAAATTGAAACTGTAAATAATCATTAGCTGAAATGGCACAAACGACAATCGAATATGAAATACTGGCTTCAGTTCTAATTGTTCCATTTAAATACCTCCTATTATTGTTAAGTAACATTTTAGATGAAAAGGTTTCACTAAATAATGAATTTTTTTGTTTTTTCTTATATTTTGTAGAGAATTGCAATAAAGGACGATTAAACGACACTTTATCAAGGTGAATGTATGTTGAAAAAAATATTTTGACTAATCAGCACTCTCGGTGAAAAAGCTGTTGCGACAGCAACTGGAGTTTTTTTATTTTTGACGCCTTTGGTGTTTTTGTAGGTTTTGTAGTGTTTGTGTTAACTTTGTTATTTACTAAGTATGTGTCACTAAGTTCAATGTTGGCTAGTATTGCATTATTCATTTACAGTCTAATATTGAAGATAAAGTTACCATAGCACTTTCTTTACTAATAAGCGTATCAATAATCATTCTTCATCGACAAAATCTAAAAAGAATTCTAAATGGAACAGAGAACAAAATAGTCGAAAGATATTGAGTATTACTTGTTAAGCTAACGAAGGCTTTACTTGAAGAAAATTGGGTTGCGTATTTTATTAAAAGTCAAATTTGAGATTCAAGTATTTTTTATATAATGTGTAACATCATAATTGGGTATTTTTAAGCTGAACTAATTAAAATAATTAATTCAGCTTAACCTTTGATTAAAATTATATTTTAGAACATTTATGAAGTGGTACTACAAAAAGATGTGAATATTTGCCATAAATATCTTAACTTAACTATTTTGTCCGAAATTCCGACTTAATTTCCTCTTACTTTGTTAAGTTAGGCTCTCAATTTTTGCCTTTTCCACTGCTTCTTCACGGCTATCCACTTGCAATTTTAGGTAAATAGAGGAGATATAATTTCGTATCGTACCTTCCGACAAATGTAGTTTCTGTGCAATTTCCTTATTGCGAAGCCCTTCAGTCAAACACCAGAGAACTTCGATTTCTCGCTCGGTCAGCTCATACCGAGTTTGTACCTTATCTCCTGTCTTGTATTGAAACAATTGATGAGCTATATCTTGAGAGATCATTGTCCCCCCACTATATATGAGTCTAATGGTTGCGGCCAATTCCTTAGGATGTATCGATTTCAACATGTAGCCCTCTGCTCCGATACGAAGAGCTTCAGCCGCCAAGGAAACATCCTCTATTGTCGTAATCATAATAATCCGAATGTTTGGCCATGTCTCTTTAATAAACTTTGTGGCTTCGATGCCATCCATCTCAGGCATGTTGATGTCCATTAATACAATGTCGGGACGATCCTTCTCACATTCTTCGATAGCTCGCTTACCGTCTCCAACAACCCCCACTTCGAAATCCTGTTCTTCTCCTAACAGCAATCTAAGACTCTCACTGACCAAAGGTTGATCATCCGCCAACAAAATTTTGATTTTCTGGCCATCTTCATGAGATGGATTCGGAATCGTGCAGGTTACCACTGTGCCAGCATCCAGCTGCGAATGAATAAAGAGTTTGCCTTGTAATGGAGCTAAACGCTCCTTCATACCTGTCAAACCGAATCCATATTGGAGGTTATCTTCACCTCTGCCGTTATCCTGAACCTGTAACATCATCTGTGTGTGATCATATTGCAATAGAACTTGAATTGTACTGGCTTGCCCATGACGACTGGCGTTAGTTAGAGCCTCCTGCAGACAGCGATACAAGGTAAGCCTGACCTGCTTCATAACAGGGTAAGGCTCACCCATTGTACGAAATACAATACGAATCCCGGTATTCGTCTTGAATTCATCCATAATTTGAAGCAGCGCTCGATCCAACGGTAGCGCCTCCTCGATTGGATCCATCTGATGCACCTGACGGCGAATATCATCCAGTCCCTTTCTAGCCAACTTGAGCATTCCCTGCAGCTTGGCTTCCCCCTCTTTCGAATGAATATGAGACTTAAGTGTCTCCATCCCCAGAATCATAGAAGTAAAGGTATGACCAATCGTGTCATGCAGCTCACGTGCCATACGGTAACGTTCCTCCAACAGAGTCATTCTTTCAATCTGTGATGAATACTGTTCCAAAATCGTGTATTGCTCTTTTATCAACGAAAGCTTCTGCTTTATAGCATTAATCGCTAAGGCTCCTTTTTGCAACGCGTAACTTACCCCGTAGAAGATAAGCGCATCTATTATGCCTTGCCATATGACGGGATGTGACAACGATGAACTGAAAGAATCCCCTGCACTTAGAACAAACAATGTGACGGCGATAGGAATCGAGAACCAATGAGATAGTCTTCGGCTATAGAACGCAATCGTAAAAAGTGCCGGTGGAAACAGGCGTATTAGCCCAAAGTCATAAGCAAGGAATAATGATACTCCACCAGCAAACAAACACTCGGATATTAGGTATTGATAGTAGTGACCTTTCACAAATAAAAAGGGGATAAGATTACACAGTAAAAGAGGAACAAACACCAGCCAAAAAGAAAATGTTGGCTGATCCTGATACATAAAAATGATAACGGCGACTACCCATAGACAACGAATAGCAAGCATAGTCCAGTCCTGCCATGACCACCGATTTTTATTTTTAATTAGAAAACGCATATGTACAACTCCTTTAATCTTATTGGAAAGGGAAAAACAGTATGAACACGCCCAATTTCTTTGTCATATCAAGGTTATGACTTCTTGTCACTCGGCTTTATGACAATCTTTCTGCTAGTTTGAAGTTGGATGAGATACATCCCTAGAATACAGAAAAGTATATCTCATTCCAATTACTAATAAAAGGAGTGGTAGGAATTGTCGCTGCTACAAATTCGTGATCTCACGAAAAAAATAGGAAACAAGGTCATTGTCAATCAGGTAACGTTAAACATGGAAAAGGGAGAAATCCTGGGACTCCTCGGTCCGAACGGAGCAGGAAAAACATCAACGATTCGGATAATTGTCGGTCTAATGTCCAAATCAGGAGGCCAAGTACTTATTAACGGAACAGATGCTCATACCAACTTTGAACAAACTATGAAACATGTAGGCGTAATCGTGGAGAATCCGGATTTGTACAAATATTTATCCGGTTATGACAATTTAATTCATTTTTCACGCATGACTCCTGGTGTGACAAAAGTAAGAATTCAGGAAGTCGTTGCACTAGTTGGTTTGGAGCATAGTATCGGTGATAAAGTGGCGACCTACTCCCTAGGCATGCGTCAGCGCCTAGGCCTTGCCGTAGCTCTCGTTCATAAGCCTTCCCTGCTTATACTCGATGAACCTACCAACGGACTTGATCCTGCTGGTATCCGTGAACTGAGAGGTCACTTGAAGCATCTGGCTCAAAAAGAAGGTGTGGGAGTCCTAATCTCTAGCCACCTCATGTCCGAAATGGAGATGATGTGTGACCGGGTAGCTATTATGCAAAAAGGAAAATTGATTAATATTCACAAGATATCAGATATCTCAGAAGATGAACAAACACAAGTTCGATTTGAAGTCGACCGACCAGATCTAGCTGTACAAATCCTTCAAACGCTAATGTCCGGTGATGAAATTACGACAGATCAACGACATATACAAGTCAGCATCGCAAAGGCGCATATTCCGGAGATTAGCCGTAAGTTAATGGAAGCAGGAATTAACGTATTTGGTGTTCACACGGTCAAAAAAACTTTGGAAGACAAGTTTATAGAGATAACAGGAGGGGAAGACCATTGATTTCATTCATTCGTAATGAAAATATGAAGATTTATAAACGAAAGCGAACGTGGGTCATGATTGCAATCGCCTTATTGTACGTAGCGCTTCAAATCGTGAATTTGAAAACGGCTGGAAGTGGCGCTACCAACAACGATTGGAGAGCGCGGTTAGAACAAGAGAATGCGCAATTCCGCAAGGAAGCCACCAAGCCAGATGCTTTGAACATTGAAATCAAACAGGCCGAAAAACACATAGTGCTGAATCAGTACTATTTAAACAAAGGCATTCCACCTAGCACCAATGGATGGAGCTTTGCAGTGAGCCAAGTGCGGAATATCATTTTTGCGGTTTCCCTCATCTCCATTATTATCGCAGGCGAGATTGTTGCCGCTGAATTCGTATCTGGTACGATTAAGCTTCTATTGACCCGTTCGGCCAGTCGCACTAAAGTCTACATCTCCAAATATGCCGCCGCCATCTTGTTCGGGCTTATGTTATCAGTAGCTGGAATACTAACATCGATTTTCCTTGGTGGTTTCATATTTGGTTTCGATGGATTAGCAGACAGCTATTTCTATGTAAAGAACCAAGCTGTAGAAGAAGTTCCAATGCTGCAAGCTTTACTTGCGGGATATATGCTTAATATTCCATTCTTGCTCATCACGGTTACATTGGCATTTATGATCTCTGCCGCCTTTAGAAGTACAACCTTCTCCATTGTTATTTCCCTGCTCGTCTCGTTGACTGGATTTATTATTTCGATTGCAATGGACGGTTGGAGTTGGACGAAATACTTCGTTTTCTCTCATACTGACCTTACTCCGTACATATACGGAAATCCTTCTATTGATGGGGTAACATTGAGCTTTTCCCTCGTATTTATCGGGATTCATCTGGCGGTCATGTATTTGATATCATACCCTATATTTGTAAAACGTGATGTGGTCTGAGTGACAGCTTCAAGATTAAGCAACAAAATCGGAATTTTAGAACAACCTGTCTCTGCAAAAAAGGAGGATAAATATGAACATAATGAAGAAAATAAAGGGCGCTATGCTTGTAGTGTCATTGATGCTGATTGCTGCCTGCGGAGCGAAAGAAGAATCAACGGCGAAGAACCTGGAATTATCGTCAGTCGGTCTGACAAAGCTTGTCATTGACCATCGGAATGGTGAAATTCAGATTTCCGGGAGCTCCGATTCAGATAAGATCGAAGTTGTTGCTTTGGCCAAGGGCAAAGGGGTCAGCATGGATAAATTGGAGCTAAAGTTGGAAGCACAAAAAGATATGGCTTATTTAGATGCACGGTTTAGAGGGCAATTCCTTGCTATGGGATCAGGGTCAGTCGATCTGGAAATCAAAGTTCCGAAGCAACTTATGCTGGATATTAAGTCACACCGTGACGGCAATATCCAAGCTTCAGAGTTATCGTCTAGCGCCAAGATAGACAACATCAATGGCGATATTAAAGTATCGAACCTAATCGGCTCACTTGAAATTGATAATCGAGACGGTGACATCATCGCTCGTGATATCGGTTCAAATGTAGTTATTAATAATATCAATGGACATATTGCAGTTGATCAAGTAGGTGGCTCTGTAGAAATACAAGTGGGTGATGGTAGTCTGGATATCAACCATGTGGCGAAAGATGCGTCTATTTCGCAGTCAGGAAACGGAGAAGTTAAAATCGGTGAGGTAAAGGGAAAGACTCTTAAGAATAAAAAATAACATCGTAAGAAAACAAATTTAGTCCAGAAGAATAAAAAAAGATTCCTTCCCAAGTTGATAAAGGAGAAATTATTTGGAAAGAGGAATAAAGAACAAGAGAAAAGCATTGCATTACTTAACCTTAATATATTTAGGTATAAGTTCCTCGAAGTTTGCAAAAGCAATAAAAGAATTAAAAAGAAAAAATTATATAATTCAAGAAATAAACAAATTAGATGGGCGTGGTTTGTTAACGAATATTACACAAGAAGGGTTGGCGTATCCCAGTTAATGGACAATAGTCATAAATTTCTGTATGACGTAACTAAAAAATCTTTTTGAAAATGAGCAAGATGATCAGAAAACCAAAGATTATTCCAATGATGAATTAAATAGATTGTTAAATGATGAAGGAAGTAAGCCTGAAAATGCTTCTAGACAGTTTCCTAAGACTAGAACATATGTAGATGAAATCGGATAAAAAAACAATTTTAGAAAAAGGATCAAAACAATACCAAACAGATTTGGAAAAAATAATTCACACGGTTGTGTGTCCAGACTGTAAGTGTACAAGAGTAAATAGAATAGTACGTTCTTCAAAGATAAAAGGAAAATCAATCGCAGATTGTGTTCAAATGCCTATTGAGAATTAACGGGTTTTTGAAAGGAATTCGAAACCCTAAAGTTGAAATCGTCTTGTCAATCTAACAAATCGACTAGAAAGCATGGTTTCTGTCGGATTAGGGTATTTGAATATTGGGTGAAAAACATTCACTTTATCCGGAGGTGAATCACAAAGAATAAAAATGACCAAGCATCTTACCAGTGCTTTATCAGACGTTTTATTCATTTTTGATAAGCCAAGTGTGGAACTTCATTCAGTGGATCTTAATAGGGTTTCCACTAAGTATTCCCACTTGCACTTCCTTTCTTATTTAAACATTTTAAACATGGATAGTATGGGTGAAAAAGAAATAAAATTCGTTTTTTTAAGAAATATAATTGAGCTTCATACAATACTAAGTCCATTCATTGATTTATTATCAAATACTTGTTGTTGTGCCTCTGCATTTTAATGACTGGACACTAATTAGATTTATTAAAACCAATCGTTATTGTTCAAGAAAGTAAACTATGTCCGATATTAAAAGTGAATATATTACAAATTCAGGAGGGCATAATGAATATTCAATTGGGAAGTTCTAATTACCTTAGCACCCAAAAAAAAGATAGCTCTAATCGTTTATCAGATGATTTGTTTTTAGATAAAGATAAAAAGTCCAAAGCAACATATGAAATCAGAAAAGAGAGCGGTTATATACGTCATTATGTAACAAAAGCAAATGGCGAAAAAGTCATGATTAAAGAAACAAAGATACCAAAATCTCAAGAAAATGAACAGAGTTCTAGCGATATAAAGGATATGATCACCGACATGCTTATGAATCAACTAACAAAAGTTTTGGATAAAGAACAATTCGATAAGTTTTCTAAAACAGGATTATCAGGTCAAAAAGAAAAACAGATTGAAAAATATGCTACAAGTATTTAATTTGAATGAGGTTGATTTAGTTCCCGAAGCGTAGTTTAATACCTTAGCGTTGTAAACCCGCATTTTTTCTGGCCCCCATAATACTTACAGAGCTCAGCCTAGATACGTGTGCAACAAACTACCAAACGGAGGGAAGTTGAAAACCGGAGAGAAGAATAGACATCTCTCAAGGACTCATGGATTTATATGACAATTACTTGTACGGAGTGCTTGATGAATATAATTCAGACAATAACTTTGTGTTTTGTGAAGATTTGGGGGAAGAATGCCGGGGAGCCCCCCTTGCATATTATGATGTCTATGCAGCCTTCAAAGAGGTTGAGAAGAAAACAGGGAGTAGACACAAACAAAGGCTCAGTTATGGTTAACAGGAGGATAAAATGGGAAAATTATCAACACAATTTCTAAAAGCTTGGCTAGCCATCCCCAGATGGTTCAGGATATTTATTTTAAGTGCTATTACCATATATATTTTATGGTCTTATTTTATTAATGGTCTAAAAAATATTTTCAAACTAGACACAACATCACTAATCATAAGTCTAGTAGCATCTGGAATTATATTATTAATTTTCAAAAAGAATTCAGAAAAGAAATAATATTTAGTGTTTGCATCTAAGCAAGAGGTGCTTTTTACAAAATAGCCGAGTAGGATATGTGGGAAATCCTCAAGGATGTACCCCTTTTTTTGCAGAAGATAAGTTAGATTTTATCAGTGGGTTTGTTGAGTTTGCATCAAGGGAGTTACTTCATCATTTAAGAATGCAAACAAAAAAAGAGAGTGAATTATACTTGTCATAAGGATATAAGTTCAACAAGAAAGTACTAAGAAAATAGTCGAACTTTTATCTAAAGAGCCTTACTACAATATGATTTGTAGCGAGGCTCTTATATTTTTAGATCAGAATTAAATAACTTTATTATCACTTTACAGCACAGTTGTCACCACTTCGATATCCAGGAGGAAAGAGTAAACTTGTTCAGTATTTGTTCTCACATATACTTAATTTTATTTTAGGCAAGATTATACTTAAAAAGTAAGCGTTTAATCAAATAACGCATTATGACGTAAATCATAAATTTATGTTAATGACTCCACCAAGTGTTGTACCACCATACATAGTAGCGTTGGCCAAGCCGGAAGCCGTACCACGAGCTGTTGTTGTTAAACTCTGCAAGGAGCTCATAAAAACAGGGAATATAAACCCACCAAAATATAAAAAATAAACTTATCTTTGCTACAAATAGATTCGGAATGAAACGAAGGCCGATATAAAAAGGATTAAGATTACTAATGATTTTGAATAAAATTTTCTATAAAGTTGTGGATTCTCTACCTAAAAGAAATCAATAGTATTATAAATTAAAATGGGCAAAAAAGGTGCTATGATAAAATTCGCTATTTTCACATTTGTTATTTGAAGCATATTTAATGAAATACCTATTATTAGAATTGAACCGATGCAGGAAATATCGTTAATTATGGTGACTTCTAAAAATTGTGAAATAACATTTGCCGATAATGTGAGAACTGATTGATAGATAAAAGCAATAACTGCAGAAAAACAGCAGCCTATTCCTAAAGTGGTTGCCATTACAAAAACGACCACTCCATCAATTAAAGATTTTGCGTAAAAGGTATCAAAGTTCCCCTGCATTCCACTTTCCATAGATCCAACTATAGACATTGCTCCAACACAAACAAAGATTGTGCTATTCATAAATCCTTGGGCTATTTTATGATTTTTATTATTGATTTTTTCTTCAATTATAATTGCTATTTGATTAAATCTTTTGTCAATATCTAAAAATTCACCTATTATTGCTCCAATACTTATGGATAAAATAATTACTAAAATATCACTACCAGTCTTTAAACCACTAATTCCAATATACAAAACACAATACCCTAAACCAGACATTAAGGTGTTACTCATTTTTTTTGAAATCCCTTTTTTAAATAGGCTCCCTATAAGACTTCCAAATAACACACTTAAAGAATTTACAATAACTCCTGTTAAAATCATATCTAGTCACCAAGCTCAATGTATGAGATTTTATTACTATAATCTTGGATTACTGACACTAAGTCTTTTAATTGAATCCAAACAGTAGCTGTGTTTTCATTTGGATGAATCCCAATAGTCTGGAATTTTGCAAGTTTTTTATCAAATATTACTTCTACAATATTAGATGTATCATGAAAAATCCCAAAAGGGGTGACCGATCCTTTTTTTAGTCCTAGATATTTCTGTAAGTCATTTTCTGATGCGAAACTAAGGGGACGGCTTTGTAATTGATTTTGTAAATCTTTCAAATTTATTCTCCTGTCTTTTTCTACTGTTACTAAAAAATAACGCTTCTTTTTATCATCACGGAGAAATAGATTTTTTACAATTTGACTTATTCCTTCAATTTGTAAATTATTCATGTCATTGATTGTGTGTACCGCAGCATGATTTGAAATTTTATAAGAAATCCCCTTTTCATCTAATATATTGTATACTAGTTGTTGATTTTGACTCATATCTCCATCCTCCATATTGTTTTATCAATTAATGTTACTTAAAATTAACAGTAAATATTAATTTTATAATACAAAATAGAAAGGTATTTGAAAAACGACATTATTTCATAAGAGACATGACGATTTCTCATGTAGGGAGAGGATTCAGATAGATACAAAGAAATACAAAGTATTACTTCGAGCGATTGATTGTGGAAGCTTAACTAAAGCTGGTGAAGAATTAGGTTACACACAATCAGGAGTTAGTCACATGATAAGAAATCTAGAAAAAGAAATGGGATTTAACATACTGTTTCGCCACCGTACAGGTGTTATTCCTACTGAAGCTGGAAAGAGAATTATTCCAATTCTTCGGGAACTCGTAAAATGGGAGGAGCAACTTTCCCAGGTGAGTTCATCGATTAGCGGAATGGAGGTTGGATATATCTGCATAGGCACTTTAACTAGTATGTCTGTTAACTGGCTACCATTAATAATTAAAGATTTTCAACATGATTATCCAAATATACGTATAACCTTAAAAGAAGGAGGAAATCAAGAGATATTAAAATTGCTAGAGGAAGGAAAAATTGATTTTGGTTTTTGTATTCGTCCTTCTAATACAGATATGGACTGGTTTCCATTAAAAGAGGACTGTTTGATGGCAGTATTACCAAAAGATAATATAAATCATAAAAAAGATGTTTTTTATCATTCTGATTTTATGAACTATCCATTTATAC
>NZ_JAQZSD010000092.1:0-12544 GCF_028674935.1 Lysinibacillus sp. CNPSo 3705
GCCAGGATCAAACTCTCCATAAAAAGAAATTTGATTAGCTCAAATTGTTTTGCTGGCATCATGTTTGATGTCCAAAATTTTGTTTCGTTCACTAACTCATGGTTAGTTACTAAAAACTTTATTGATTACGTTTTGCTTGTTCAGTTTTCAAGGTTCATTTTTTCAGTTACTGCGTCACCTCTTGGCGACTTATACATAATAACATCGATTATTCATGAAAGTCAACACTATATCATAAGTTTTTTTAGGAACTTATTTTTTCATATCAATTATGCCTCGGCTAATTGCGTCCGGAATAGGCTTTATGCTTAGGTCTGCAAATGTTTTTTGTGCGAACGCGCAGTGCTAACGTAGCGTCAGCAGCATCGATGCAGGTCAGTTAGCCGTTATCGCATGGATGCGACGTGACAAAGCTTTGGGTCAACAAGATGTTTTTTAGACGTTTTCACAGGATGTGAAGTTTTTAGCTATAGTTCCTCTATT
Organism: Lysinibacillus sp. CNPSo 3705; assembly: GCF_028674935.1. NCBI lineage: Bacteria > Bacillati > Bacillota > Bacilli > Caryophanales > Bacillaceae > Lysinibacillus > Lysinibacillus sp. CNPSo 3705. The sequence continues at coordinate 484 of NZ_JAQZSD010000092.1, forward strand.
TCAGCGGATGTCTTTTGTACCAAAAGCGTAGCGACAAGTACAGATGTTTGAACATCCTCTTGAAAGTAGCTTAGACCCGCATTCATCTCACCGCCCAGGAAACATTTGTAGCTGACGTTTCACTTTCGCTACGAAAACATTTGTAGCTGACGTTTCACTTTCGCTACGAAAACATTTGCTGAAAGAAGTTAAAAATATAGAAACGAGGTCGTTAAGATGGTTCGTAAAACGTTGATTTCACTGTTTTTAATCGTAATACTATTTATTTTTATAAAGCCGATAAATTCTACTATGATTTCTGTATTCAACATTGCTGATGCTCCAGCAGTTGTAACAAAAGGACATTATGGCACATCACTTATTGTCGAAATTTCTTTCTCTGATGACACCCTGTTGGACTGGCTTAAAACTGTAAAAGAACCTTATCCGCTTCTATTGTTAGATGCTGCATGGATTGAACGTTCACCTGAGCACCTAAAAATCATTCAAGAGCGAAAACTACCTACAGGATTATTAGGACCTGAGGATTCAGTAGATAAGCCAATTGATCTTGCCGTCGTTCAAAAAGATATTAAAATTTACGAAAAGCATTTTCAAAAAACACCACTTTGGTTTGCAACACGAAATCATCAGTATTCGCAGGATTTGCAAAACAACTTATTTCAACAGCAGATGAATATACTTTCTCCCTCTCTCATCTGGAAAGGAGAAAAAACACCTAAATTACAAAAGGGAGATTTTGTTTTTATGTCTTTACACCAAAATAATAACATCTCGTTGAAAGAGCTGAATACATTTCTACAACAAAATAAATTTATGTCGATTGAGGAAAATATATTCGGCTATAAAGTTCAAACTAAAAAATCACCATAAAAAAGAAGATGCCTCCAAAAATAGAGGCAACTTCTTTTTATTATGCATTTTTAGCTTGTTCACGACGACGTGCTTTACGGCGCGCTTCTAATTTTTGACGATCTTCTTCGGATTTTGCATTATATTTTGGTAATACTAATAATTGATAAGCATTTACAGCGAGTAGTGGGAATAGTAAAAGTGCAACATATTCGTTAATATTTTCATCGCGACCCATTAATGCAATTGTCCATTCTAATGTAGTAATAACAATCATAAAAAATAATGCTGAAATGAAAACATGTTTTTTTCCTGTTAATTTTACTTTTTGAATAGCCGTTGCTATAGCACTGAATATTAAAGAAATTAACAAACAACTATAGAATACCCAACTTTGACCTTCTTTTACATCTGGTATAAAGCGGAAGAATATAATATCAAAAATAGTAATAGCAATTAATAATAGCTGTATCCAATTCCATAATGTAAGTGTTCTAAAAATATTTACCCCTACTTGATGGAGCGTTAAATAAGCAAAAAAGCCTGCCTGTGCAATAACACTCATCGTAAATCCTAAGAAAACCATCCATAAAAGCCCGGCCAAAAACTCTCCCCATTGACCGTTTGCAATATATGGCTGGAAGAAGTCCCAGCGAAAAAATAAACTGCATACTCCGTTAACTGCGCCACCAACAAGCATCGCAAAGAAGAAAAACTTTGCCCAATTTCGTATCGTCACAACTAAAAGTCCCCCAATTTCTCAATGTATATCTGTACTTATTTTAACAATGCATTGTTAAAAAAGCTATTTCTCATCGTAACCAATACATAAAGTCATCATAAATGTGAACAATAATTGAAAGAGTCTATTTATAGAAAGGACTGACGATTGATGCGAAAATTCTTCTTACTGCTAATCCTAATGCTTTTTCTTTCTGCCTGTTCTTCACCAGATAAAGCCTCTACCATGTCCTATGATGAAATAAAAAAAATAATGATCGACTCTTTACAAACAGAGGATGGTAAAAAGGCGTTGCGAAAGCTTTTAGAGGAACCAAGTTTCCGTGAATTATTGGTTTTGGAGCATGATGAAGTGAAAAAAGCTACCGAAGCTACCTTGCTTTCCAAAGAAGCAGAAGACTTTTGGAAGAAAACATTTGAAGATCCAAAATTTAAAGAAACTGTCGCTAAAAGCATGCAAAAGCAGCAACAGGATATTATGAAGGAATTAATAAAAGATCCTTCTTTCCAAAAAGATATGGAAGCTTTCTTTGGCCAGCCAGATATGCAAAAGCAGTTAGAGACTATTTTAAAATCCTCCAATATGAGAAAACAAATGGAGGAAGTCGTCAAGGAAACGATTGAAAGTCCGCTTATGCAAACGAAATGGCAGGAGCTTATTAAGAAGAGCGGTGGCGAGACAGGTAAAGCTAGCGGCGGTAAAAAAGAGGCTGGTGGCGGTGGTGGTGGTGGCGGTAATGAGCAAAAAGGCTCTGAGTAACCACTCATATATGAAAAACGGATTTCCTCCATTGTTCGAGGAAATCCGTTTTCATTATTTATTTAATTTATTAATGATGTTCGTCGCGATGTCTAAATAAATTTGTCCTGTTGTGTGTTTTTCAGCATAAACAGAAGGTGCAAAATCTTCTTCTGACCAGTCAGGCTGACCAAGTGGAATTTGACCAAGTAGCTCTGTACGTAGTTCTTCTGCTAATTTAGGACCTCCACCTTGACCGAATACGAATTCACGGTCACCTGATTTCGATTCATACCATGCCATGTTTTCAATAACACCTAAAATTTCATGATCTGTTTGTAAAGCCATTGCACCTGCACGAGCAGCAACGAACGCTGCAGTTGGATGCGGTGTTGTTACGACAATTTCTTTTGAAGAAGGAAGCATTTGGTGAATATCTAATGCAACGTCACCTGTACCTGGTGGTAAGTCCAATAGTAGATAGTCTAGTTCACCCCATTCTACATCACGGAAGAACTGATCTAACACCTTCCCTAACATTGGCCCACGCCATACAATCGGTGCGTTATTTTCAACAAAGAAGCCCATTGAAATCATTTTCACACCTAAACGATCAACAGGGAAAATTCGATTGTCTACCACTTTAGGCATATCTGTAACACCCATCATATCAGGCACACTGAATCCATAAATATCAGCATCAATTAAGCCAACCTTTTTACCTAAACGAGCTAATGCAACAGCTAAGTTAACTGAAACTGTAGATTTTCCTACACCGCCTTTACCAGAGGCAATTGAAATAACTTGGACTGTGCTAAGTGGAGATAAAATATCTTGTGCCTCAGCCTCAGTTGCTACGCCACGGAAGCTCTGTAGTTTTTCTGCTGACAGCTCTTCGAAACGAATACCAACTGTACCTGCACCTGCTTCTTTTAGAGCTTCAACAATTTTCATTTGTAGCTGTAATTGTTCAGGTGTATTAGTTTTAGCAATCGCAACTTTTACACTGACATGATTCTTCTCTTCTTTAATTGCTACGTTTGTAATACCGTCTGTTTCTGCAAATGATTTATGTAAAAATGGATCTTGTAGTTGTCCTAGTATTTCTCGTACTTGTTGTTCAGTTATCACGACGAACACTCCCCTTATATTATCTCAATGTTAGTATATCATAATGATTTAATTTACGTTGTGTTGTTGCTCTATTCAATTTTAGCTAATAAATACTCTTCTATACCTTCAACAATAGCATCTCCCATTTTTTCTTGGTATTTCTTATCAGTTAATAGTGCACGTTCCTCATCATTACTTATAAATCCTGTTTCTACTAGTGCAGCAGGTACCTCAGCTTTTTTCAGTAAATATATTTGTTGTATAGACATCGCTTCTCGATCTGTATTTTTCAAATTAGTGCGAATGGAATCTTGAATGCTCTTTGCTAATAATTCACTTTCAGCATGTCCTTCTTTATGATAGAATACCTGTGCTCCACGCCATTTTGTTTCAGGAATGGCATTTGCATGAATTGTAATAAAAAGATCCGGTTTTTCTTTTGCTACTATGTCTTTTCTTAAAAAGATGTCCTGCTTTTTTCGTTCTCTCAATGTTCCAAACTTTTCTGATGACGCGTGCTCATCAATAACATCGCCATCTTTTGTCCGTGTCATTACGACTGTTGCGCCTTTTTTCTTTAATTGCTTCTCCACATGCTGCGCAATTGCAAGTGTAATATCCTTTTCAATTACTTCGCCCTTTGAGGCACCTCCATCCTGACCTCCATGTCCCGCGTCAATGACAATTTTTATGCCACCAAGTGGGTCCGGTAAGAAGAAGTTACGGTTCGAAGCATTCGTTTCATATGCCACGACCACTATACTCATTAGCATAATTACTCCTAGTGCAAGCCAGCGCTTCACCCATATCCACCACCCTTTTACAAATAGTGTACGAAGTTAGTGAATGAACTATGCCAGAAAGTAAAAAAAACTCTCAAGTATTGAAGTTGAGAGTTTGAACTTGTGATGGAAGATACTTTATTAGTAATGCTAAAACGGCATTACTCCATTAATAATACATGGACTAAAGCCGTTAATTTTTATTTTAGTGTAAATTCTGGTTTATACTTACCTGCATAAGGTTCATGCTCAACAAATACTGTTATATCCTTACCGTCTTTATCTTTACCAGTTCTGATATATGTGAATTTCTTATTATTTAGTTCAGTAATTTCGAGAACAGCCCCATATTTATTTTCACCAATTGAAACATGAGCTCTTAATTTATTTCCATCGATCACATTAAAGTATCCATAGTCACCACGACTTTTACCTGTTTCAGGATTGAAAAATTCATATTTATTCGTATTAGCATCGTATTTCGCAATGCTAATAAAATTTGTATTATATTGTGTTACATCATTTTTACTTGCATCTAATACGACTGTTCCTTGCCAAAGCGTACTAGCTAAAATTTTATCTCCATCTACGTCCTGTACAATAGTGCCTGTAGAATTATTTAATTTTTTATCTGGTGCTGTGAATGTTAAGTGTTTTTCCTTATAAGGAACATGTTCAACAAATACCTCTACATCGCTACCATTTGCATCTTTTCCCATTCGTTTATAAGTAAACATTGAATTTGTTAGCTTAGTAATATCCACAATTTCTTGATAATTTTTCGTTTCTGAGATCAATATTCTACGCTTTCCATCATTCGTAATAAAGAAAATCCCTTTATCGTCGATGCTTCCAGCTGTATTCGGATCGAAGAATTCATAGCGTCCTGAATTAACGTCATATTTCGCTAGGCCCATTAAATTTGGATTTTCCGCAGTTAAGTCTTTATTATTTTTATCGTAAACTTTTGTGGCTTGCCAATCTGAACTACTAAGAATTTCAGCATTTGCTTGACCGTCTGTTATTTCTACCTGTCTTTGATCTGCATTATTTCCTGTTCTTACTTCTTCAGTTTTTTTTACATCAGTCTTACTACCACATGCACCAAGAAGCGCCAGTACCGCAATTGATAATATTAATAGCTTTTTCATATATTGACCTCCATTTTCAGAATTACCAACTTGAAAATAGTATCTGCCATTTCTATATAAATTACACATCCAATTGCTATTTATACAACAACAGTGCCACAAGATATTTTGAAACGCTTGAACTTGAAGAGTATCAAAACATAAAAAAACCCCCTCTCGAAATTCGAGAAAGGGCTTGTAAACGTTGATATAACAACGATATTAACGTTTTGAGAACTGTCTTTGAAAATTTTATGGGTACCTAATCCATTTGAAAACCATCTATATCAATAACCCATAAAAGCATGAATGGATAAAAATGTATCAAAGGGCATTGAAAATGAAATTACTTGAACCAATTTGAACCAAAATGATGAATGTTAGTTGAATACAATTTCTTTCCAATACGTATTAAAATGACCTATTGCATTATTCGATTCAAACAATTCTTTAAACATTGCTATTAAACTGTCCTTATCCTTACCTATAGTTTCCATCGAATGATCGTCAATTGAATGAGAATTAACATCAAAAAGTTTCTTATGTTCTTCTTTATCCTTGTAAAAATCAACTGGATTTATTTTATTAAACTTAGTGTAAGTTTCAATTATCCTCCTCATCGAGTTAAGCATTGAATTTAATAAATTGTTTGAATAAAGAGACTGCAATTCAATCCATAAAAGTTCATAATGTGTATTGAAATCTTCTCTTTGAGAAGTAATACGTTTAACTTCTCCATTCTCTAATCTGTAAAAATAATTTTTATCATACTTTGATATCTCTACTTTTTTTCCATCTATAATTTTTGGCTCTTTAAAGTTCCCTTGTGGTTGAACGTTTAAATAAAAATGAGCATTATGTGTTAAACATACAAAGATATCTTTTTGAGAATTAAATTTATTACGATATTTATCGGTATATAATTTTTGTATTTCTGTTATTATCATATACTGCATAGTGTCGTCATTCGAATTCATCGGGTCATCAAATACTATTACTTTATTCTTATCACTTTGTTTTTCAACATCACTCAAACTTTCAAGGAAATATAAAAAACCAATTATGTTTTTTTCTCCTGTAGACAATTTATCAATAGAACGAACACTTTCTTTATCTTTAATTTGATAATGTTCGATACCATTCTCATCTTTTTCTAACGTCAATTCTAAATTTGTTTTACCAGATTTCTTTAATTTAGCATTTATGATTTCTACAAATTTATAAGTACTTTTAGTACTCTTTAATATTTCATCCTTTTCTCTATCAGCCTTTTCTATCTCATTTTTTAAATAAGCAATTGTATTTTCTTTCGGGTTTTCATTTGAACCCTGGAGTTTTATTTTGGTATCACGGATATCTTTTTCACTATTCGTTAAACGTTCTTTTAATTTTGTTAATTCATGCTGTTCTATCTGATATCCACGCCAATTTCTTTTATATTCCTCTTCTTCTCTTAACTTTAAGCCTACATAATGTAATCTTAATTTTTCCATAGCGTTTTTTTGTTTACTCTCTATATTTTCAACCCAATCATCGTGTGCAGTTATTATATCATTAACATTTTTTTCAATACTTGAGAATCCTGTCGGGATTCCCAAATCCACTTTCTTAATAGTTCTGAAAACTCCTTTTGCCTTTTCATTTAAACTATCCTTTAGCGCATCAAATAAGTTATTATATTCATACTTTATAAGTTTAATATCGGTATTAATTTTTTCTATCTCTTCGTGAAAGGCACTGTAAAAATGATCCTTTTTTATTTTTTCTATTCCGTTAACTTGTTTCATTAGTCTATCAATTGTTTCAATTTGATTGTTTATCTTATTCTCAACTTCTTGAATTGCCGATACTGATATAAATGATTCTAATTCTTTTATTCTTTCTTCTTTAATCTCATTACCACAAAACGAACAATTTTCTCCTGCTTTATGGATTTTTAAACCTTGTTGAGCAAACCCCTTTCGAGCTGGATCATCTTTCAACTCGTTTATAAAAGTTACTTCTTGAACTTTATGCTCTAATATTTCGTTCACATTATTAATTAGTCCTGTGAAATCCACGCTATTAAATTGATAATGTTCCGATATTTTACTTTTAGATATTTCATTCAGGATATTTTCATATTCATTTATTTCAATCTCATCTAAGACTTTACAAGCTGATATATCATTTAAAAAGTCATTTTTATCATAACTCGTTTTAGTAATTTGAGGATTCTTGTATTCTTTCAGTTCTTTTGCCTTTTCCCTATAAAATCTATCAATTTCATTTTTTGGTTATTATAAGCAATTAAAGCCTCTTCTTTACGTATGTATAAGGAGTGCTTTTCAAGCCCCTCATCTTTATAGCTATCTTTCCAATCTAAGGATTTAAATTCACTTTCAAGAATTTCCTTATCAGCTCTAAGCTCAAATAGTTTTCTCTCGATAGGGTCCAATATTTTTTTTGCATTTATATTTTCTTCCCCTAACACTATAGCATTCAATTTTTTATCCTCAACAATATTATTAAATCCTGTAAAAAGATGTACATCATACTCATTAACTGATTGACTTAATATCATTTTAGAAAGTGTAGACTTTCCCGCACCATTTTTTCCAAATATAAAATTTTTATTTTTTAACTCTAAAGTTGAGTTATTCTCGATGTTGAAAACCTCATATTCTTGTTTGGATAAATCTAGTTTAATTGTCATTAGCAATTCATCTCCCTGCTCAAAAGTGTTATAAAGAGTAACCTATCTGCGTGAACAGTAAGATTTTATTTAGTTGCATCATCACATCGTATCGAAATTAATTGGATTGTGTTGACCTTTGAGTGTTCCAATTTGGATTGCTCCATATTTAATATATACACAGTTTTATAGTTATTCCAACCCAATTATATATAACTACACACCTTATTCCTACCTTTTTTACTATAACTTCATTTGTATACATAATCTGTAATTATTCTGCACTTTTACTGTGTATGGCAAAATAAAAGTTCAGAGTATTGCAACCTGATATGGCGTTGCAACTTTACATGGAGTGGAGGGCATGATAGCCTCGTTAGGCAAAGCCAGCCCTTCATATAGCTGGCTTCTTGGCTTATTACTCATGCCCTCAGAGGCTCCATGTCAAGTTGCAACATTGTGTAATCACAATTGCAAAACTATGTAATTTTTCTTTCAAAATACATGAGGAAAGTAACAAAAAGAAAAAGGCTGTTTTCTAAAAGATTGTTGCTGTTAAAACATAAAAACAGAGTTACTCTACAAAATGTGTAGAATCAACTCTGTTTTTCGTCTGATATTTCGTAAATCGAATATTTAACTCAAGTACCCGTTACTTTAAGTGCATTTCTTCACAATCTTATCGTTTTATTAAAGAACCAATTTAATAATATAATTTCTTTCTCACTTTAAATTGAGGACTGGTGATTAATTTTGCTTTTGCAATTCCTTTTTTAAATCTTACATTGTTTAGCCAGTCAATAATTGCATTAGCATCGTAATTTGGGTGAATTTTTTCTCCATTTTCTAATGCCCAATATTCTGTATTCTTTTCCTCGTCAAAAATCCAATTTAGAAAGTCCTTCTGAATACTGTTTATCTTCCTACCTACTTTTGTTGAACAAGAAATGTATTGAATATAATCTTCACCAAAGTCAATTTTTATAATCATAAGAGTTTAACTCCTTAAGTAGTTTGAAATTAGGACTATTAGCGTATCTATTTCATCTACAAGTAAAAGTTGGTACTGAATTTTATACGGATTTTTTAGGGGCAGAAATAAATTTTAATACCCTTGTAATGACGTAAACCAATATGATCCGAATCTATTCCAACTAAAACTATAATTTTTATTGAGGGTAAAGTTTTGTGATTTACCACCTATTGCTGTTGTGAAATTTGTACTGGCCATAATTTGAGCATTTTGAGAAATATCATAGTCCCAACATTTTGCTGTTTTATTGATCGGTGAAACTGAGGTTTTATAGTCAGTCATTACTAAACTAATACACTCATCAGCACAGTTATTTTGCTGATATTGCTCTAATAAATACAAATCATAATAAACATCTTTCATAAAAACATCATGAGCACCTCTAGGATTTCCTGACGCTGCAAGATATTTATAACATTTTAATTCAATTGCAATTGTATAAGTTAGTGCGGTGCTGTCTGTTCCAATAATTAAAATGTCTATTTCCCTTGTCTTTCCATTTACTGAACGTGTTGTTTCTAATTCAATTTCAATTTTTTCTCGTTCATCAAAAATGGTCAATGGAATCATTTCTTGAAGAATGTACGCATACTTCAACTGCATTGAGGCCTCTTTATTAACTTTTATTAGACCTGAACCTACTTTTCTAGAAAAGATTTCCCAAGAGAATACAACCATATTCACCAAGCGCTTTTGAAATATTGGTTCTAATAACATTGATTTCCTCCCTCTTACATTCATTTATTGTATAATATCATTAGTGAAATGTTATAGGAACGTACATTCCATTTATATATTATAATTACTAAACAACTTTTTACTAACAGGAGGCTTATCATTGAATATAGATTTAAATAAAATTAACCTCGGTAGTATAGATGGGGAGAAGGAATCTTCCGATGAAAACTTCGATAGACTTTTTTATACTAAAAATAGCAAGTATCAAGAAATCATGCGCCCTGATAAATTTATCATCTCTGGAAGAAAAGGCACAGGAAAGACTATACTTGCAAACTATATAATCAAGGATTTAAGTACTCAAAAAAAGATTATCACTAAAATTTTCACTAAAAATGATTTTAAACTTCAAAAACTTATTGACCTAGATTATAGAAGTTTAAAACAAGATGAACTTACATTATTTTGGAAATGGTTTTTTCTTTTGCAAATTGCGAAAAGTTTAACCTCTGGAAAGAGTCTAAAATTTAAGAATCCATTTTTAATAGAAACAAAACTTAAAAAATTTCTAAATACTAAGTATCCTGATGATGTTTTCAAATTAATTGATTTTAGTCAAAGTCGAGGGACAAAATCTATCGTAAAATCTCAATATAAAAACACCTCCGCTCAGATAAACGGTGAAGCAGAAGATAGTTATTCCAAAAGTGAAAATTACGGGCATAAACAGTACTATGAAAATATCGTGAAATTAGAAGAATTAGTCTTTGAGTGTTTGAAAAAAAAGCATGAGGTTTTCTTTATTTTTGATGACTTGGATGAATTAGATGAAGAATTAATTGAGGATACTTCATATTTTAAATTAATTAAATCTATGCTTGAAACCACTAATGATTTAAACATGAAATTTCAAAAGATTAACAAAAAAAAGTCCAAAATTATAGTTTTACTAAGAAGCGATATTTTAACGGAAATACATGCCCATTCTAGTAACTCAAATAAAGTTGTTACTCTAGGGGAAACAAAGTTATATTGGCTTGAGAAGCGCTTCACTGAGCCTTATGAACACGCTTTAATGGATTTAATTCTTCATAAAGTACGTCAGTCTGTTAATGAATATTCTGGACTAAGTAATGAAGCACTTTATAAAAAATTATTCCCCAAAAAAATCTATGGAAAAGAGATTATTTTTCATTTATTAGATTATAGTTTTGGTAGACCTAGAGATATCATTAGATACCTTCAACTAATTATTGATAATAATCCTAACGAGAAATTCTTTGATCCACAACACTTTAAGGATTATGCTCAAGATTATTCTAATTGGTTTTATCAAGAATTAATGAATGAAATTAGTATTCGTCCTAATAAAAATGAAATTATAGATGGCCTGACGTTAATAAATAATTTAAAGAAACCATATATGAAATACCAACAAATAGAGCAATATTATGAAACCCACAAATCTGATTACCCAAATATTAAAAATCTAAAGGATGTAATAAAACAATTATTTAGATTAGGTGTAATTGGAAACTCATGGATGCATGGTAAAAATCAAAAAGGAGAACCTAGATACCACTACTCGTGGGGATATAGAGATGATTCCCCTAAAAATCCTAATTTCTCTCAAACTTTTGTTATTCACTATGGACTAAAAAAATACTTTTCTTAAAAGGAAAAAGCACCCATCAAATGGGTGCTTTTTCTGTCATGGCTCATACGTCCATAATTTGTACCGGGCTCATATGTCCCTATATATAGTATGCTGTAATTTACAGGTATTATACACTAATGTATCAACATTTAGATATTAACACTACAAAATAAAAATGTCAATTTCATTGTTTCTTTATTATAGAACTTACCCTTCTACTATTCAATTGAAACTTTATGAATTATTATGATTTTATTAGTTTATAGAGAATAGGGCCTTCCAAAATTAACTCACTTTTTTGCTTTACCATCACTTGTGATAAGGTTCACCGAAACTAATATTAAACTGTATTACTTTCTTTTTCTTCGTCCATCTATTTCCATTGTTAAATGATATAACAAACACCTTATTGAACTAACCTCCCTCTATAAACATTGATGTATCAACGGTTTCCACCACTTCGTGATGAAGATAAAATATTTTTCCACTTGATTTATAAACAGTATTTTTAATTTATAGTTATAATTTACAATCTGAGTGTACGCTTCGCTAAAACTAATGGAAATCATTAGCTTTTTAATCCACTATGTGATGCACAATGGATCTCTGCGATACTTATGACGACGTACCCTCCCATGTCTCTTAGCGTCATTTGCGCTTAC
>NZ_JAQZSD010000093.1:0-12506 GCF_028674935.1 Lysinibacillus sp. CNPSo 3705
AAAAATATCATTACGTTCTTCTTCTGTTAAAAAATCTACTTTATCTATAGGAATAGTTTTATTTAATTCAAAATTTTTTATCAACTCAGTCAAATGACTTGATATTTGTTTTACATAACCTTCTCTAATAAAATTACTATATAAATACGGCCCTTCATAAGTTAAATAAAAGAATTTTTTCGCTTGTATCAAGTGTTCCTTTTGGAAGAACCCTACAAAATAACTTTCTTCCTTTTCCATTTCTTTTAGAAAGTTCTCTTTAGATATGTCCGTTTTATTATTCATTGAATCACTAGTTATTTTATTAAAAATATCCTTAATCGTCATACACTTTTCGATAGTTATTTTTATTAATGAAAATTCAGTAACGTTGTTTTCATTTTCACATACAATAACTATATCCTTTTGTTTTGTATATCTGTAAATCAAAGCAATCCAAGCAGTTAGAATAACAGTAGCATCTACCTCCTCCTTACTTATCAAAATTCTCTCTTTAGAACTAAAATCAGCAATGAAATTGGCAGACAATTCTGGAAATTGAACTTCATTTAACGTTTTAGTCAATATTTTCTCTCCCTTTCAAAATAGAATAAATGGTAATAATAAACACAAAAACATCAAAAATTAACAATTTATAGGAGATTACAATCAATACAACTCCACTATGATACATATTTTTACATTTGTCAATCCATATGTTACCAATGATTACATATTTACCTATCAAGATTTACAATATTGCGAAATATGAAATGTGTTGAGATTTACATAATTTCTTTTTTTTGGTAGTATAGTTAAATAAAATTAACCGGTTAAAGAGGGGATTTTAAATGAAAACTATTAAAACAATCCAAACATATGAACAATTGAAAGCAATAAGTGACCCCTTACGCACAAAAATACTTATGTACTTAGTAGAGCAACCTTACACATGTCACCAACTGGCTGAAGAATTAAACTTAACGCGCGCAAAAATCCTATATCATTTACGCGAACTTGAAAAACATGATTTTATTCAATTAGTAAAAAAAGTCGAACAAGGAGGGAACATTCTAAAATATTACGGGGCAGTTGCAAGAGGCTTCATTCCGGCAGATCATCTATTAAATTTCGTAGAATCTCAAGAAGCCACTCGACAGTCTTATTTAGAAGTATTAAATCGAGCAAAAACTCGAGTATTAACAGCTCCTAATTCATCATTTGAAATCAATTCTTCAGAAGTTGAAAACTGGGATAGTTTATCATTACAAAGTGAAGTATCCGTAACTAAGGAAAAATTTTTGGAGTTTACAAGGAAGTATAGAGAATTGGTAGAGGAGCTTGTAACGGATAACGAAAAAAATGAAAAAAATAATAATTATTATGTCATGATTACGGCCTTTAAAATTGACGAATTTGTTTTTTCTGAAAAATCATAGACTTACAGAGGTGTTAGTATGGAAAGTAAAGGTATATCATTAATCCCTAAAAAAATGGTAAAACATAAAGATCCTATAAATCCTAATGAACGTTTACTTCTTAATAGATCTTTCCTTTTTCTTTGGCTTTCAAGTACTTTTTCTTTTCTTGCGCTATCAACTTATCTTTTTGCTGAACAATGGTACATCGTAAGGGTATTAAAACAAGAGGCTGTATTAGGGATTGTATTGATGGTTACAATGATTCCTAGAATATTTTTAATGACAATTGGTGGAGTATGGGCAGACAGAATAAAACGTTCAAGGATAATGACATTTTCAAGTTTAATAAGATGTATTTTAGTTCTTATCATGTTGTTATTTTTACAATTAAGCTGGTTACAAATATGGCCTTTAATTTGTTTTGCAGTACTTTTTGGGTGCGTTGATGCTTTCTTTTCTCCAGCTAATTCCTCTCTATTACCTATAGTAGTTTCAAAAAATTTACTCACAAGAGCTAATTCGTTCATTCAGAGTTCTAATCAAATTGCAATGTTTTCTGGCCCTATGATTGGTGGGCTAATCATAACAATTTCTGCTTCCTTCAAAGTTCTTTTTTTTATAGTAGCAGTTTTCCTATTTATCACATTTATATTTTCATCGTTTATTAGAGAAAAAGAACCAGAAGCTACTATAAATAATAAACACCGTACCTCTACTAAATTAGAGTTAAAAGAAGGCTTTAAATATGTTTGGAACATGCCTTTTTTAAAAAATTTGATCATTATTTTAATAATTATTAATTTTTTCTTTTTTGGCCCTTTGATGATTGGCATACCTCTACTAGTTAATAATGTTCTATTTGGCGAAGCTATCGACCTTAGCATGCTTCAGGGATCATATGAAATTGGCATGTTGGTAGGTGCTATATTCATTGGCATGTTAAACGTTACTAAAAGAAAAGGGTTGGTCATACTTATTCTGATTAGCCTTCTAGGCATAGCCTTAGCTACATTAGGTCAGATCAACTCTGTATGGCAAGGCGTAATTTTATTATTAATAATGGGAATATTCTCCTCGGTGATTAATGTTTTATTAATATCATCCATTCAAGAGAAAAGCCATGAAGATAAAATAGGGCGTGTGATGAGTATTGTCAATGCTTCATCTAATGGATTAGTCCCACTGTCCTATGCATTTGTTTCATTATCACTATTCATAAACTTTTCAATTTCGCATATGATGCTGTTTTGCGGAATTCTAATTTGGATCATTTCAATACTGTATATATTCAAATCAAAAACAATCAAGGTTTATAACTAATGTTTGGTTTAATTCTTAGTAAATTCGAGTTAATCTGAATCCCTACCATTGCTTTATTTATTGCTCTCGTTACAGGTTTCGGGACAATATTATGTATGATTTAAGAATATCTAAAATAGCAGACAAATACTTTTATAAGCATTTGTCTGCTAAAAAAGTGGATTTTCTATATAATGTTCAGAAAATAATTGCGCTATTCTTCAATTAAATCCATTGACATGTCTTTCATAAATTCTCTAACTTCTCGAATGCCAGGAAGTTCACTCTCTACAAGCTCTACCCCGACAATTTTTGCAAGTGGCTGAAGCATCGGTCTTAACTCTTTAGAGACAAATATTTTACTTGGTCTCACCTCTAAGCCCTGTAAAAATGCCCATAACACACCTTGTGCAATTGGTGGCGTTTTAGGCATCGGGAACAATTCATGTTCAATAATCAAATTGCTTCCTCGTTCAACAAGCATACCAGCAAGCGGATAAACAGTGCGGCTCGTTTCTTCCGATTCTACGCCAAAAGGCATGTAAAATATATCATATTCTACTTGTAACGCGCTTTTAGGCTTTTTCTTATATTTGGCTTTTTCAAACATCGAAATTTCCTCGTAGCACTCAAACATTGGCTTGGGCATATTTATTTGCAAAATATAGATCTCTTGTAACTCACCATCCATTTGCACCTTAAACATTGGATATTGATGTGCAGCTAGCTGCGGATATTCCCAGCCATCCTTCCGAGCTTCTGTAATATTAATCATCCTACTTATAACATCAATTAATAGCACTACCTCTAAATAATCTGGTCTTTCAGGATGCGTTCCCTCCAGATAGCTACGGAACTGAATCCAGTTCTTCTTCCCTCTAAACGACAGCCCATTATCTTTAATTAATAGATAATCTGCTTGGTCTAACTCTTCCCTATCAACAAAATTCACAGTTAAAGCATTTAAACCATACGAGAAATCGCTCGATAAATTTTTCTCATAAAGAATGTTAGCTAAGCTAGGATAGCCAAGCTCCGTGTCAAAAATCATTAACCCAAACTCTTCACCACCCGCTCCCATAACAGAAACAAGTACTTTGTAATCTACATCTGCAAAATGAATGCCAACAACTTCATCATCTCTAAAATATTGCCATGGCTTTAGTTTTTTCAGGTAATTGGTAAGCTCCAATAAAGTAAGATAATCTGGCTCTAGGTTTTCTAGTAAACTATTTGCCTCTTCATCCTCCCTTATCCGTTCATTAATTTCCTCCAAATCAATCTTGTCCATGTTACCCGTATGAATATTACCTGCTCCCGCAATACATAAAAGAGTTTCAGAGTTCGTCGGTAAATCCTTATTGTTCTCTAATCGAATAATAAACGATTCACTATTATCAATTATATGGGCAATGGCTTCATCACCGGATTTTCGAAGCCATTCGTCAACCAACTCTTCATCTGTATCGAAATCCGTAGCATTTTTAGGTAAAAAACAAATCTTTTCTTTACATACCCGTCCATCTTTTTTAACCATTTCAAAATTAAAATAGTCCGCCCCATCCAAATCAAAGCTTAGTAATATCATTTCATCTAGCAAGGAAAAACTACTGTTCTTCGGTAATAATAACTTTCGATAAATCTCTGGGTTTTTCTGACTTTCAATATGTAACTGTATCATTGTTGTTTATCCTCCTTCTTCTATTTGTTCAAGTGATGCTAATGAAGTTACGGCTTACTCTACATTCACACTAGAGCAATAATCACTTGCTCCCTTTTCCCTTAACTATTTCTACATTATATCTATTCTCAAAGTGAACCACTTTCTATTCACTTTACTAACAACCTGTTCGTTGTGCAATAATTCTAGATTTATTCCTCAAGATAGCAGCGGTAGAAGTTTACCACTTTACTGGCTTTCTGGGGTACATTGTAGAGAAGTATTATTTATGTTTCATATGAGGCGTTAAAACAAGCATTGATCACTATATCGATTTTTATAATCACAATCGTTATCAAAAACGATTAAACGGCTCGAGTCCTTTTGAATTCAGGGCTCGAGCCGCTAAATACATTTTTTTATTTCCACAGTCTACTTGACAAGGCAGTTCAATGGTTAGGATAGCTTTTAATCACCTCTTATTCTGTATCCCTCGAATCGTACTTTTTGGAATTGTTGCGTCATGCTCAACAATGAATACTTTCGAAAAGCAGTTGTAATACGTTTCATCATGTCCCTTTGGCGACACAATAATCAGTTTACGTTGCAGTTCTTCGGCATAAAGATTAAATACCTTATTTTTTCGCTCATCATCTAATGCGCTATCAAACTCATCGAGCACGATATAGCCTGGTGAAGTAGCTAAGTTTTGCAATAGTGCGAGCGCGAAAAGAAGTGAACTAAGTGATTCCTCCCCACCCGATACACCTAGCCCTACCTTTCCACTACGAGCCTTCATACTCACATCTTCAAGTGCACCTTGATGCCCAATTTTTCGCGCCTTAATATACAGTCGGAAATTGACACGACCTGATTTTTCTTCAATACGTTCCTTTTCCACTTGCCCTTCAAACTGGAACAAATCCATATATTTTTGGAAAAGCGTATTGATTTTGATTAAGTGCATCGAAATCGTGGTTTCTAAGCGGTCCTCCAACTCATTTGCACGAACCGTATTGCTTTCAAGGAGTTGCTCTGATTTCGCTAAATCAGCATTTTTCTTATCAAAATCAGCCTTTTGTTGATCGTAATTTTGCTGGGCATTTTCGTTAATTTTTTCTAAGCGGGCATTGCGTAGTTCAGCTTTTGCTTGTTCGCTTTCAGCCTGTAGCATCGTCAGTGACAAGTTTGTTGCGAGTTGTTCGTCTAGTTGCTGTGCTTCTTGCGGTAGCACCTGTTCAAGTTCAATCATATCAAGCTCACAGCGACTTTTCATCGTTTCATCTAATTCTAGCTTGTCCTTTGCCTTTTTAATCGTTAACTCATAACCTGTTATTTGACTTTCGACTATTTTCAAATCGCTTTCGAATTGTTGTTGCTGTTCCCCTAGCCGTAATTGCTTCCGCTTTTGTTGAGTAATTTCATGTTCTTTTATTTCTTGCTCCGTTGTAAGCGCTCGAATTTTTTGTTGCAAGTATTTTCTTGCCTGCTCAATCTGTTGTAGTTGCATTTGCTGCTCTGCAAATGCGCCGAGCTCCTCATGAATTTTCCATTGTTGCTCATAGAAATCCTGATTATACTTTCCTTCACTATGCTCGCTATTTAGCTTGTCTTGTTGAATTTCAATTGCCGTTTGCTCATCATAAAGTGCTGACAATTTTTGTTCGACTAGTTCAAGCTGCTGAATATAAGATGCATAATCCGTTTGCTTTAATAGTGTACTTTCGGCTAATTGCATCGTATGAAGATGGCCTTGTAACTGTTTCAACTGTCGATTGTTTTCTGCGTATTGTTGTTCTAATTGTTGTTGCTCGTTCTTTGTTTTTGAATATGTCTGTTGTACTTCCTGCAATAGCCTTTCAATCGCCACATCACTTAAAATATATTGCGCCGCTTCCTGTGCACCACGAATACCGCGCGTATCATATAACAAGCCTTGCTCGATTTTCGGACTCTCTAAGAAAAATTGCTTCACCCACCAAAGCGCTTTATTGGCATAATTCCTCTGCTGTTCAGTTAAATCACTACGAATTTGTAAGCCATACTCTGGTAGCTTCGAGATACTTTCTGTCGGCACAAGTTGCTGAAGTGATACGTAATATAAATCATTGACTGGCTTATAGTTTTTCCCAACATAAAAAATGGTATATTTAATCCCCTCAAGTTGCTTTTCTAACTGCAATGGAGCAGATGGCATGAGCTCTATTAACTCACGTAACGGGTACGCTTCTAGTTGTTGCTGCTTTAAATGCAATAATCCTTGCTGCTGGCGTTTTGATACTACCTTTTTTTGCTCATACTGTTTAACGTTTTGTTCCATCATTTTTAGTTCTATCTTAAGACGCTGTATCTGTTCAAATTCCCGTTCATTTTGTAGTGCTAAGGTATTAATTTTTTGCTCGATCTGCACACTGCTTACATAGATTGCCTTGTGCTTTTCTGCCTTTGTGATTTCATCTTTTAGGTGCGATGTAGTCATTTTTAAAAAGCTTTTTTCTTGATTGAGCTCGCGTTCTTGCTTGCGCAGTTGCATTTGTTGATTACTGAGCTCACTTAATTGATTTGTAATCATCGCTAATTGATTTTTTGTTTCTTCTAGCTTACGTTGTACCGTTTCGGCATCAAAGCGTAAATGCTTTCTCTTTTTATCGATAGCTTCAAGCTGCTGTTCTAACTGCTCCTGCGATTTTTGTTGTTGTGTATCTTCATTTTGCTGTTGTTTTAGCTGACCTGCTATTTGGGTTAATTGCTGTGATAATGCCCCAATATCCCCTGACAATTGTGTTCTTTGTTGCTCTAGTTCACTAATGTTATGCTTTAATTGTTGCCTCGAAACGACTAGTTTTTCCTTTTCCACTTGATCATTAGCTTTTTGCTCGAACGTCTTTTCAATCGAAGTACTATAATACGCAATCATTTGATGGAGCAACGTATAATATTTCTGACCAGATGTGAAAATACGTTTTTTGTTATCCAAATATTTATTGAGCTCGGTTTGAGCTGCATTCACGCTTAGCTCTGCACCTTTTTGAATACCCTTTAAATATTCAATTTCCATACGAACTTCTTTAATTTTTTCTAATGAAGCTTCCCATTCCTTTTGCATATCAGAAATCTCGAACATGTCACTAAATTTGCGAAAACGCTCTTCCGGGTACATCGCCGCAAATTGATTGACTTCTTGCTGATACCAAATTAAATAAAAAACATCTGGTTCGATTTTATAGCGCACGCGCAAATCTTCGCGATACGCCTTGAATGTACGTCCCGCTGTCCCACCAGATGTATAGCGGGCATGAGATGTTAAGTTCGCTTCGTCTGGCCCATTTAACACCTCGTACTCGCGCTGAATCGGGCTATTTTTCGTATCTTGATTGACCGTTAGCTGAAAGGCAATAAATTTTGGACCATCAATTTTCGTCCGGCCATCATTTAAAAATACGAGTGTAATACGTGCATACCAAGGGTCATTTACTTTTAAATTTGTTGATCGAAGTCCCTCTATTTCTACCTTTGATGAATGTAGCACGGCACCAAGGCAAAATGTTAATGTCGATTTTCCTACACCATTTGGACCAGTAATTAAAATATGCTCGTCTGGTTCCCCTAAATAAATGCTGCGAGGTGAGTAGTCGCGAACGCCTTGAATTTTTAGTTGATACGGAATCATTCGTTTTCCTCCTCAATATGTAAGTTATAACGATTGAAAAACTTCATTACTTCTTCTTTACTAAGCTGTGTTTCCTGGGCAAATTCCGTTGTTCGACGTAAAAATGACTCCGAAAACATATGTACTCCTATGGCTGTTAACATAAATGCCTCTTCAGAAACGGATTCGAAGTCTGTAACCGCGCCAATTTTTTTCAGTTGGTCGATATTATTTTTCAATTTGCGGTTGGCGTTCAATGATTCATGTCCAAAATCAACCAGGATTTGATGCAAGAGCGTAAATTCATGCCCAAGTACTTCTTGGTGATAAAACAAATACAGCATAATTGCGAGCGCTTCACTGCTTAATGTTGATTTCGCATGTTTTGCGGTTACATGCATCATGACAATGACGCGGTCTCGACGTGCATCGTAAATGACACGGAAATAGCGACTTAACGCAGCATTTAAACGATTGATAAATGAATGAAAAGCTTCATCGTCTCCATTATTAATGCCTAGCATCTTTACTAAATCCTTCTTTGCTAAGCCGTAATTTGCCCCTTTAATCGATGCAGATGAAGAAAATAATAACTGCATAAATGCTAATTCCTCTTCGGTCGTCAGATAGCCCTTTAAGCTATTCATCATCATAAGAGTATTGTCGAACGGTAAATCGTTTGTCATCATCGTCTATCCACTCCCATTGTTTTTCATAGTCCTTTGCTTGCTCTATAGGCTGTTGTTCTACTTTATTGTTACTCGTTAGTGCCGATACAGCTAATAATGAAAGAATAGCATCATGCCATTTGTTTGAACTCGATTCCACAATGAGCTCTTCCATTTCCGTTTCACCATGCTCGGTTAAATAATTTTCAATTCGTTCGGTATCAATCAGTGATTGTGTCATCTTCCATGAAGCATCCTGCAATGCTTCTTTTATAGGACGAACATCCATTTCGATCTCTTCATATTCATCCTCAAGTTGATGAGACATCGGCTTTTCTAGCTTCGGTTCATACGTTTGTAAATAATATACAGCATCTGAAATATCTTGCGGGCCAATCGGTGCAGCAAATTTTACAGGGACCCACAGCCCATCCATCGCTTCTTGTTCATATTGATTTTGTTCCATAAAACTTAAAATATCATGAGCTGTTGGGATATTCGAATTAGCTTGAGGTGAATGCATAGCCAAAATAAACTGGCGCACCTTTTCTGGTGAAATGGTGTCAGCAGTAGGTGTGAGCTGCATATTGACAAAGCGAATATATTTTGTCAGTAAGCTCAAGCTAAGAGAGGTCCCTTTTGAAATGGCAGCCGTTCCGCGGCGCATTAAATCGCTCATTTTTGTACTTTCTTCGACGGTACCAAACTGTTGTAAGCGTTCATTTAATTTTGTTTCAAGCTCAAGCATTAGTTGATTAATCTTTTCCAGCTGCGGTAAGGCATTGCGATCAGCAAGAAGTTCAAGTTGGCGTTCCTCTAATTGCTTAATCGCCTCTTCAACGTTGTAAATCATCGATGCGATTTTATTGCCTCCGGAAATCCCTTGATCGTCGTAGGCGGCGCTTATTTCAGCATCTCGTCTTGCTTGAAATAGCGAGCGTCCAATATCATCTTGCAAATAATAGGCAAGCGCATCGTTACCCATGCGAATCAATCCATCCATTAAATTTTTCCCACGGTCACGCATTTTAATTTGACGACTCTGTTTTATGATCCAATTATTGCGCTCTAAAATCGTGAGCATTCTTGTAATTTGCGCTAATGTTGGCGGTTCATTGTCTTGTGAATACGTAGACTGATATCGATAGTACAGTATTTCCTCGTTATCGATGGGATCTTTAATGCCGAGAGATGCTTCGTTAATTAACTGAATGACATTTAAAAAACGAATAATTTCGATTGGGGAATCGTACATTTTTTCGGTACTTAATTCTTTTAACACACCTGCTAACGATGCTAAATCCCGCATTGATTTCATAAATTCTGCGGTTTGATAATTGCTTGTAAAAATCGAAATCGGTGCTTTTACATCCATTTTATCCACTGTTCAACCCCTCCTAACTGCTGCTCCTGTTCATGCGCCTCTTGCACCTGGGCTGTAAAACTTTCAATTGAATGATACAATTCATAATCACGACCAACAATTTTTACAGTTCCCTTAACTAATTCGGCGGCATACTTAGCAATCGTGATGCCCGCACTATCGGTATCTGTCCAAATAATCGTTTGTTTAATACCTGATTGCAGTAATTGCTCAATAAATTGTTTATGTGCAGAACGAATTTGCCCGTCTAAACAAACGATGCAAGAATTCGTTTGCCGTAAAAATTTCGTCTCTACAGCTATACGCGTTAAAATAGCGCGGTTTTCAACAAGCCATAATGTTGTATTTGTCGTTGTAAAAGGTGATGTTAAGACCGCATTATCCGTCGTCGCATGCACCGCGCCAATCGCATACGTTACAACGTTATTTTGCACATCACCAGTAAAATAAATTGGCACAATTTTTCCGATGCTCACTAGCCCGTAAAGCATCGGATCAATACCACTTTGCTCTAGCTGCGCTAAAAAAACTTCTCGCTCTTGGTCAAATACCTTTGAACCCCCAATCGTATCGTGTAAGGCCGCACCGATTTCCTTAAAATCAAATAACTCTTTTTGCAAGGATAACGCATAAAACGCTAAACAAAACTCAATGTATTTCATGCGCTTTTTCACTGGCCACTGTTCAGGTAGCATATTCCATTCGATCGCCTGTTGGAATAACTCCGGTAACACTAGTTTCTCGGCTTTTTGTTTTAACGCCTGTATCTGTTGCTGCTGTTTTATGAACTGTTGTTGCTCAGATTTTTGTTGAGCTTCTATGTAAGCCGGGCCAATGCGATAATAATCATCCTTAACGCTAATTCCGTCTGTGTGATAGCGAATTTCGCGCACAATCCAGCCCTGTTGTAGCCACTGCTGAATCGTGTCATTCGTTTCATATAAAGTTCGTTTTGCATTTGGTGTGAATTTATAGGATGCTAATTTTTTAGGAAGCGGTGAAGTGAATTCTGTATTCATCGTAAACTTTAAATAAGCGACTTTACGAAATGTACGCGCCGTCTTTTTGACAATAGTCGCAACAAATAATTGCTCTTGTTGTTCCACCCTTTCAATTGTTTCATCTTTTTTCAAAAAATACGCTTGGATAAATGCCTCATGCATCTTGAAACCCTCCTCTACTTTGTGCCCAGGTTGATAGTAGCGTACCATATGTTTCGTTTGTTGTGGGGAAAGATAACGGGTCACACAACCGTACCTGCGATAACTATCGAGTAAATTGATTGGCGGTACATGCGTAACAAGTATACCAACTGATGGATCTTTTCGTACGAGCCATTTTTTACTGGTACATCTTTTTGGGGGACATTACTTAAATATAGGCAGAAGCATTGGAGGACTGATTAAAGGTCTTGAGGATTTTTCCACAGTTAAATTATATTATAATGGTAAGGATCAATACTTTCTTTATATCTTACTCTCGGACCGATAGAGGGGGACTTGTGCGAGCTAGTCTATGTCATGAAATTTTAACAGCCCTATAATTTCGAGATTGAATGATACTAAATTCATTTAGGCAACAAAAAAAGTGCCAAACCGTTGATATCTCAAGAAACTTGGCACTTTTTGAAACTATTTTTTTCTAATGTATGGAGATGGCGGGAGTCGAACCAACCGTCTCAAAGTACTGATATATCAACAGCTGCGGGGGCAATTGATTTTTTTGACTACGTTTTTGACTAAGTCTATCGAAATATTATAGCTGCTTAATTTTTTCTATTTCATATTCTAACATCGAAGGAACGTATTCACGACTAATAGTCTTTACAAAACGAATTAAATCTTGATCACCTAAATCCTCAGGTATATAGTGTTTTATTTTATGAATAGTGGATACTGGTATACCCATATCAATAAGTAGTGCAAATTGCTCTTCTACTCCCTCATTTTCTAAAATCGCAGCAAAATGCAAATAATCCCCATTAAAGTTTAATCCATTTTTTTTACACACTATTTTTTGTAATGAATCTATCACGTTTAACCATTTTGGGACTTTATAAGAAATCCAATGCCTTTTAATTCTAAAAATATTCTCAATAGCTTGATCAATAACTCTTTGTTCCTCCCAACTTTGGTTTTTCCCTTTTAAATAAGTAACTTCCGCTTTTATTAACAGATTAATATCTTTATTTAAATTTTGATAAATCGATACAGGTAATTTTTTAATGGTCATTGGAGCTTTTGTTTCTGTAGGCTTTAATAGATTATTCCAAGCCAGCTCTAAAATATAGCCTAATTGATCCTTTCTAGGATAGTTATCCCAAATAAATAAGTAAGGATTAATCTTTATTTGTTTTTCTAATTCTCTTATTATCGTTTTTTGCCCTTCGACAGAAACCGCATTCTTTTTTATGATCCTTAAATAATCCTCATCAAAATTATTTAAC
>NZ_JAQZSD010000094.1:0-12378 GCF_028674935.1 Lysinibacillus sp. CNPSo 3705
CACCACGGACACCCTTGCTCTTGGCTAACCTCTACTTCTGTCTTCGGGGTTCGGGACTTACACCCTATAGTTCATACGCATGCCGGGCGCACTTAAAAAAGCCCTTCTGTCGCATCGGACAAAAGGGCTTACCAAAACAAAGAAATTATTAGCTTAAAAATATCACATAGCCCTTTTCTGACTTCACATGGTAATGCTAACACCGTAAAGGCATTGCCTTTGGAAAACAAGGGAAACCACGACCAAAGTTATTCCAGATAACCACAGCTCGTAGATGGCTTTAATATCATTGTCCTAAAAAAAGTCGTTCAACTGTAGATTATAAATATATTTTTTTACGAGATAGTAAGGAATAAATCATTCATAAAAAAGCTCAGTTGCCTTTTCCTGTAACTCAATACTAATTCCCTTGAATTCTTCTAATAGCTCCTCTTCAAAATAGCCCTCTTGAAATGAAAGTGCACCATAGATGTCGACCATAGCTAATGCTAACTTTCTGGAAATTGCCGCTTTATCTTTATAATATTGTGTTAATATATCCAGTGCCTCTCTTACTTGATTTAATAAATCAGAATCTAATTCCCTATTCGTTCTTAATTTTACTGGTCTGAATTTCACTTACTAACCCTTTATAATTATATCAATCGCTTCCTGTATCCCCAAAAATCACTTCATTTATAAATTCTACGAAAACTTATCTCATATTCTAAGGGCACACTTTAGTAATTTTTATTAGCAGGTACTCTTCCCTTTAACTAATACTTCTCGAGATAAAACAGCATTAGAATACGGACGCCCTTTTAAATCCATGCTTTCGCTTACTGATACACTTCGCCTTTTTTCATTGATGACAGCGGTTAACTGCTCATTAGTATCATAGGTGAATTTAACTTTCTTCCCACCTTGTTCTCGGGATATTAAGCTGCCAAGAATGGTGTAATCAAAGGCTACTTGCTTATGGTTATCTTTTGCAAAAATGACATCATTATAGGCATTGTATTTCAGCTGAACATCGTTACCATCTGAAAATAATGGACTTTGCCCAAACCCAGCTAGTTCAACTAAATAGTAGATTAAGAATCCTCGAACAAATACATGAATAAGAAAAAAATTACGTGAAAGATTATGATTTTTTCCTATGGAAAGGAAAACAGTTTTCTTCACTGGATAACTTTGTTACAGATATTGTAGATGTCATGAATACCGTTGAAGAATTACGTACAAAGGCAAAGTTGGCAATAGAACGGAAATCAATTTGAAGAAAGACAGTATCTCGATCAGATTATCAATATTTTCCCATGACAACCTGATCAACTTACTGAGATTGCTGATTATTTGTACTACCAACTACTTAACGAAATTGTTCGGAATAGATTAGAGGAACTTTGCAAGAACAAAATCATGAATATGCGCATTTTGAGACTCAGAAAGGGAAATTCAGAAGATTAATACGTATTTCCCATGAGATGCAGAAAACCAACATATGGATGTTTCCGCCTCCATTATGTTGGTTTTCTGGATTGTGATTGCTATCAAATGAACAATGTTAAAAATAAATACCGTTCAACTTGCTCACTTCCGCTTTCATGCCTTGTCATAAAACAATTAATGAAAAAATCGTTACTAATTGCTTTTCGTCAAGGTGCTTCTTTTAAAACTCCCCCATAATGTTAATTTATAATTATATTGTTTTTTCAGTTTGTCAAAATTCTAACAAAAGAAAATTATTCTAAACAACTTTTTAACGTTTGGTCAAACAAATCTTTGTTAAAATCTAATTTCTTAGCTACGCTTTTTTCCTTTATGGCCTCCGAACTATATATTAAAAGGTTCATTAAAGCATTTTTGAATATCACTTCATTTCTGTCTTCATCATCACTCCAACCAGTTTCATCCATACAAATATGGAGATCCATACACTTTTTTTTGGGTTTATAACTAAGTTTATAGACCCCACTACTTTCGTAATACCTAGTCACATCTCCATTAATAAATAAAAAGTAAGAAATCTCTGTTATATAATCTCCAAAATTTTCATTTGCGAATTTTTCCTTTATTAAATCTTTATATTTATAAACTGTTAATCGAATATTTGAAACTCCTCCATTTGCCACGGTTATATATATATCCATCAAAAACTCTCCTCTATCACTATGAATATGGACATGGACTTCCTGCCCTTTCATATATTTTCTGCGCTTTGGGACTTAATGCTTCACCTATTTTACTGCCTGCGTGTTTTTCTTTATTAAGCTTCCCTGGATTTTTCTCAGATAATTCTTTTTCCAAATCCAACATGTCAGAGCGACTTCCTCGAGACAATTCTTCAACAGTCCATCCTTTTGGCAATTCAGTACCATATCGCTTAGTCAAGTCATCAACTTCTTGGGTTATACCCCACTTTTGAAATTTGGCTTGATCATCATACATTGCATAAAGTGCAGCTACTGCAGGGGAATTCCTGCTATTCCCATGAATACCAGCCTTAGGTTTTGGTTTTCTTCCAGGTTTTTTAGCATATTGTCCATTTTTTCTCCTATATGGATTTCCTGCTAGCCCAAATTCGTCAATTTCAATGAGTGTATTTTTTGTGTAAGAATAAAGAGTAAAACCACCATCAAGACCAATCGGATCTATTTGAGTATAGATTCCTATACTAGGGTCGTAATATCTGAACCTGTTGTAGTAAAGCCCAGTCTCAAAATCCTCATACTGACCTTGATAGCGAAATGGTACAAAGTGCTTGTCCCCAGTAAGTTCTTTCACTCTACCATAAATATCTAACTCACTGGACCAAACTTGCTTACCTTCTGTATCAAATGCTTCAACTGGCGTACCAAGGTAATCACTGATAATGGTAAAATTACCTTCACTCGTAATTTTAGCCGTTGGAATAAACGTATCTGGCTCAAAAACCCAAGTTACAAGACTCTTGGCAATATCATTTGGATGTTGATTTGCATTTATAGTGGAAGCTTTACTGCCTTCACACGTATAACCACCATCTTCTACCCACTCATGCAGAATCTTATTTCCATCCCAAACAAAATGAGTAGTCTTACCATCATAACTCTTCTCAATACGCCTACTAAGTGGATCACACTTAAACGTTACCTCTTTTACCAGTTTACTCTGTGAAAAAAGTGCAGCCTTCGACATCATTCCATTGCCATAGTACTCGTACTTCCACGTACCACCATTCTTTTCGACTTTTTGAACCAGATTACCTTCCTTATCATAAGAGAATGATGCCTCTTTCGTTTCAAGCAATCGACTTCCGGTACCATAGACACGATCTGTTTTTTCTTTCGTTTCATACAAATTCCCGACATCGTCGACACTGCGATGTAAGAAATCAAATTGACCACCTTGATTGGACCAGACGAGGTTACTAAATTCATCGTAACCATAGGTAACTTTTACACCTGTTAACTCGTTTACCATGCTTCGTAATCGATTGTTGATGTCCCAATTATAAACACGTCTTCTTGTATCGCGGTTTTGGCTACTTATTCGATGATTTGTTGGTCTACCTGCTACATCATACTGCCATTTACTGATGACATCCCCTGGTAAGATTCTTTCAATCTCTTGACCGAGTTCATTGTACTGGATCACTGCTGTCCAGTTATCTTGCTCTGGGCGAGAAGCCGTTATTTGTGACACATTGCCCATTTCATTTCGAGCGACATCGATTTTTGCGCCTAAGCTACTTATAATCTGTGAGCGGTTGCCTAATTTATCATAGCTACTCGCAATCCAATGGTCATTTTTCCATTCCTTGATCACTTGTCCAGATGCGTCTCGCTCTAGTTTTACTTTCACATGCTCATTTTCAGTCTCAATTAACGAACCATTTTTGTCATAACCAAAAGTTTCCCAAGTACCATCATAATAATCAGCTCGAATGACATTCCCTAAATTGTCATGTTGATACGCAGTCCACCGATCGCCTGGACGTTGAATTCTCTGAACCAATCCTGCAAGACTTCGTTCATACGTTCTTTCCATATCATCAAAGCCAATTTCCTTAATGATATTCCCTTTTTCATCACGTTCAAACTGATACGCTTCGCCTTTTTCATTGATGACAGCAGTCAACTGCTCCTCTGTATCATAGGTGAATTTGACTTTCTTTCCACCTTGTTCTCGAGACACCAAACTGCCAAGAATAGTATAATCAAAGGCTACTTGTGTATGGTTATCTCTTGCAAAAATAACATCATCATAGGCATTGTACTTTAATTGAATGTCGTTACCATCTGATAGATTTGCACGTACTAGGCGATTCAAGTTATCATATACGAACTTCTCTGTGGCCCCTAACGGATTGGTTGTTGTTGTGCAGTTACCACGACGGTCATACGTCCATGTCGAACTTGTTCCGTCTGGCAATGTTACTTGACTTAGGTTCAGATCAGCATCATAAGCTAAGCTTACCACATGACCTTGCGCATTTGTCACCGTTTTAATTAAACATTTCTCATTATAGGAAAATTCAGTCTTTGTGCCATCTTCTAAAATATTAGCCTGTAATGTTCCATCTTCATTATAAATCCACTGACGACTTCCACCCTCTGCGTTAACTACCTGGATTAACCTATCCTTCTCATTGTACTTTGACGATAAAGTACTGCCATCTGCAAGCGTAATCGTCACTGGATTTGCCCACTCATCATAGCTATATGACGTGACACGACCATCTTCATCTACTGTTTGGAGTAATTCAAAGTCCTCATTATATTGATAGCTAACTTCACTACCATCTGGATGAACAATTTTCGTACAGAGATTATCCTCGTTAAAGTAGTAATAGCTTTTATGACCTAAGCTATTCGTAATTTCGTTATAGCCCTCGTGATATGAAAGCTCATAAGCAAGGACATTGCCATCTCCCCATGTTTTGATAACTCGTGCACCTGTAGTTGGGCCATCATAGCGCCAGAAGAAGCTATTTTTATTACGATCTGTTTTTTGCATCATTAAGTGATTCACATATTTTAAATGCGTACTTTGTCCTAACGCATCTTGGATTTTAATTAAATCTTGTCCATCATTGTAATCATAGCGAACTAAGACTTCACGGCTCATCTGGTTACGTAAGGCAACTTCTGTCATTCTGCCTACCTCATTAGTCGTAACTTCGAGCACTCTTCCAACACTGTCAGTTACTTGGGATAGGAAACCTTTAAGGTTATACGCAAATTGAATATGATGCGCTTGCTCATTTCTAACTTCTTTTAATCGGTAAGTTGTTTCTGTTATTTGTTCAAATACATATATCAATCGTGTATCATGCTCAAATAAATGATACTCCTCACCTGTATTTGTTAAGGTCATCCTCTCTCGTTTGTTAAAATAAGGTAAGTTTATTGGTAAAATTGGAAACCCTATCGCGCGACCATCCGTTACAACTATCCCAATCAGGTCTTCTTCTTCAAAAATTTCTAAGGCTAGGTCGTATGTAAAGTGCATTCCATGACCTGACAAGCCAATGCGACTACTATCACTGTACCATGATCGTTCCCATAAAAGGGGAATGGGTCCAGGTAGCTCAAAGTCGATACCTTCATAAATCATTCGCCCTGTAATTGCATCTACAGGATCCCCACATGTTTGGCTACGTTTTTTACTTTGCCCATTTGTACATTTTTGCTTCTTTGATCCTTTACGATTAAATTTCTTTAGCGCTTCCTTGGCCATATCCTTCATACCGTCTAATACCTTCGACACCCCGAGCAATTCATCCATCGATGAAACGACTTTATCTGCTGCTGTCTTCACGGCCTTAGATCCTTTGTTGGCTAGCGCCGATACTGCATCTAGCGTTTTAGACACTTTTGTGTAAGCAGCTTTCATTCCCTTTATTACTTTTGAGGCATCAGCAACCTTATCAACACCTTTTGCAACATCACCAGCTTTATCTAAGAGTTTTGCCCCTTTTTTGACCTTGTAGGCAGCTTTGGCGGCATCACCAACTAACGGGACCGCACCTACTAAGTTCATGGCTGCATCCATGTAATTCCCTCTTGCCAAGCTAATTCCTGCATTCGCAATATCCGCAAATGTACCGATGACAGGAATAAACCCAGCGATATCCAGCGCTGTACTTACACCATCTAATAAACTACTAAACCAGCCTTTTTTCTCTTTTTTCTCTTCTGCCTTTTGCGGGAAAATTAAGTCAACTTTACTCATAGCTTCGATTGCTTCTTCATTTAACTTCGGTGGCTGACTCTGCTTTTCTATACCTTCTTGCTCAATGAGCGTACTAATTAATTGGGTGTCAGCGGCCATTATTACATGGCTTTGTTCCTTTGCTGATATCGCGATCCATTCCTCAGCTTCTACGGCTAGCTCCTTCATCCCACTTATTTCGAGTGTTTCATCGGCCGCTAGCATGATGGTACTGTTACTTTGAAATGTTACGCCATCTCCATCATCCATCTTTAAGTCCAAGACGCCATCTACTGCACTAAAGGTAATATCACCAACGCCTAACGTCACATCTTTCCCAACATTGGTTGCCAATGATTTTACGGTAGTGTCCGCCATTTTCTTCGCCTGCTTTTGTCCACCCTCTGGTGTAGCTGGATTAACACGCACGGAGCTGATAACGATGGCTTCTTCTTCAACCGCACTTGGAAAATGCAATTGGGCACGTGCGCCTATTTGAGGCATTAAATACATAACACCATTGGCATCTGCTGAATACGCAAACCAATGTGCTTTTCCTTGATCCTGGCTTTTATCTATATCTAAATGAATTTTAACGGTGTTTTGCGTAACATCAATAATCTTTCCTGTAAATGCTGCACCAATGAGATCTAGATTGCGTACTAACCGCTGACGAATACTTTTCTCTGGTTGGGCAGTATATTGAAACTTCAGCACGCCCCCCTCAAGAAGGGTTTCCCTAGCCGTTACAATATAGGAGCTTCCCTTGAATTGCACCAACGTGCCCAACTCATGGGGTTCCGTGCTTTCAAACTCACAAAATGTATAATCGGCTTCACTCACTTCCGTCCCATCGTTTTCTGTAATCAGGCGATACGCATCAACGTCCATACGTACTATAGAAGGCAGATGGTCGATCGTTATGCTTTTCCTACTTTGAGGTGTACCGAGCCAAAATCGAGCACCTTTTCCTTTTAAATCAGGAAAAACAACGGCGTGCAAACGGGAGGCCATTCTTTTAATAAATTCCCAATCTGTTTCTAAGTATTGAATCGCAATACTACCAATGGCTT
Source organism: Lysinibacillus sp. CNPSo 3705 (assembly GCF_028674935.1). Classification (NCBI taxonomy): domain Bacteria; kingdom Bacillati; phylum Bacillota; class Bacilli; order Caryophanales; family Bacillaceae; genus Lysinibacillus; species Lysinibacillus sp. CNPSo 3705. Next base: position 7,251 of record NZ_JAQZSD010000094.1, read on the forward strand.
GACCGTTAGAAGCTTGGTCGATGTAATCCCCATTAGGATAGGCTTTCACGATGTTATTTATTAACTGCACATACGTCATATTGGCATCTTGAAAAGAACGTGAGCGCTTCGCAATATCCATATTTGCTGTAAATGATACAGCCTCAACAGAGACATAGTGCACCCCTTGAGCTGCCTGCAACTCCGCGTTTTCTATTCTTCCTGAGAACAATACGGCACTGTCTCGTCCAAATTTCACAACTATTTCATCCGTATGATTGACTCGTTGAATATACTTTTGCGCTTGCTCCTCAGCAATCATTCCCGTAAAGTACAATCTCGCATGGTCATTGCCCTTATGTTTGATCGTTAATTTATCTAAATGAATAAGCGGATAATTCCATTCGAGCACAAGATCCTCATACGTACTAATCATGTGTACTTCCTTTTCTTCTAGCGATTTCATTACTTACCTCCTTTCCATCAACCTCGTCTTTAAAATCCTTGTATCGGTATTTCTACTTCCTCTTGCCCGTCATGAATAATTTCGATTTTGCCTCCACCTGCTGAGCATTGGGTATGGCAGCGGCTTAATAACGCTTGCTTTCCCTCGATATTGACATTTTCCATGCCTTCCATCCAATCAATAGAGCATGTTGGTGTGCACGGTTTTTCTAACTTTAGGCAAACACCAAAGGTTGGAATGTTGTCAGGGTTTCGATCCCCTACATTCATGACGGCTTTCTCTTTAATAAAAACGCCATGATCTTGCGGCAAATTTAAATAATTTAGGTGGCTACCATGCTCGCAGGAAATGATGGCGCCATGTACGACATAACTAAATTGCTCCTGTTCCGAACCTTCTGTTTCCAAACTTTCTACAACTTGAGCCATTAAATATCCTTCCTTTCATATCGATTGAACACTGTTTCAAACTACGACAGTGTTTTGGAATGATTTAGCTTATGATCATAACGTGTAGTTGATTTCCGTTCCGACTGGGCGCTTTGTTGCTGTCGCTACACTTTCGCAGAGAAAACATCCGCTTCTCTAGGGCCAACACGATGTTGGTTACAAAGTAGTCGCCCAGTCTCCACTCCCATCAACTTATATAAATGGCATTCATCCACAACTTTGGATAATGAGCCATGATTTATTAGAATGATCTATCGACTTTGTAGTTTTACTCTCTGCAACTGAATTCCGAGATATGGTCGTCGTAGCATACTTTCTGCCACATCTAAATTGACGATGGTGAACGATTCCTTTTTACCGTCGACTTGAAAAATACAATCTAGTTCCACCTTCTTCGGGTCAATTACGAGCTCCTTTATTTGTCCGTCTGGATAATAAATCGTCTCATCTGAAATACAGTTCTTCTTCACAATATCCATAAGCCAATGTACGCGCTGTGTTCCTTTCTTCACATCCGTAAAGACAATGGCTGTAAATTCTAAGTTATCCTCATATTTCACAAGCAATCCTTTCAAATCATCCGACACGATTCTTCGAGGCTTCTCTAAATAATCCAGATATATCGCATTGTCTTTTTCAATTACTTCCCCGAATACAGATGAACAGACAAAGTTATCATCGAGGTCTGTCTTGAAAGGAATGATTGGATTTGTAATACTTTGATCTTGCCGAACAATAAAATATTCCATCTTTTCCTCCTGCAACTATCATTTCTATTGATTTCAACGTTAATGAATCCAATGAATGTCTTTTATCTGGTCTGGGCTAAATTGACACTTCTCTTGATCGCGTTTAAAGAAAGTAGCTCCTTTTAAATTGGCACCTGTAAAATTGGCGCCTGCAATCTGCGCAAACTCAAATTTTGCATTTTCCAAATTCGCATGACTGAAATCAGTGCCTAAATAACACGCTACTTCATCATCGGGAAGCATCATTGTTTTTCCTTGTGCATGCGTAAAATTAGCGCCTGCTAAATTGGCATTACGAAAATCAGCATCTTGAATGGTCGCATATGAAAAATCAACATTCGCTAAGCTACAATCTACAAAACTAGTACCGATGCAAACACTTTGTTTCAATGAAGCCCCTTCTAAGTCACTGCCATTGAAATTCGCATAAGAAAAATCCATTTGGTCGAAATATTTTTGCTGTAATGGTAGGCTCGAGAAATTTTCAAATGTATAAGATTTATCCGTCTCGTTTTTCTCTAACCATGAGAGAAGATTTTGTTCCACTCGTTCCCGGTCATCGATGACCCCGACGTCTTCACTAAATCCTTTATATTCCCCGACACGAAATCGCAAGTATGCGGCTCGTTGAAAGTCTATTTCAGGTACGCTGTCTTGTTGATAGCGGAAGAGATAGCGCACCAATTGAATAATATACTGATGAAACAGAATCACAGTTTGTTGAATAATTCCTCGAACATCAGCTGCTTGGATGTAGAGGTATGGCTTTCTTTCTTTTTCAAGCGTTGTGTGTAAATCTATAATCGCCTCACTAAGCCATTCCGCTTCATACTGTGCCGTACATTCGCCCCAATCGTAGTACCATTTTTCTCCATACGCTTCTAGCAAATACGTACACTTGTTATCTAGTAATGATGTTCGCAGCAATGAAAAATGAATAAAGGCAACTGGCGCTAACCTCCCTTGCCCCTGCTGCTCTCTAATATTTGCAAACAGCTGTTCAAGTGAGTGAATAATTGGTTTTAATAAGATTTCCTTCTCTTGGCGAAACTGGCGATCAACCTTCTGTTGTAATCGGCTGATATGAACTGACACGCATTCATCCATAAAATGCTGTAATGCTTCTTCTCGTTTCATGCGTCCACATCCTCACTAATTTGCTCGTACTTCTGTTCCTTTAATCTCCATTTTGTCTTCCATCTTGATGGAACTATCTTTACAAGTCATCTCTATTTTCTCGCTCGCATTAATCATAATTTGCTTCGCATTGATGGCGACTTTATCTGTTGCTTGTAAAGTAATATTTTTATCACTTATGATGGAGATCCCATTATCATCCATAAGCGAAATCATTAATCCACCACCAGATATGACAATCCGATCCGGTGCAAGTAGAATTTGTTTGCCGTGCTTCGTTCTGAGTGTTTTGACATCTGGATCAGCCATCCGCGCTGGGTCTTGGCGACTATCCTCGGGTGGTGCAGGTCTTGACCCGCCGCCACCTCCGCCTCCGCCACTAGCACCACCACCGCCTCCTGGACTAGGCGGATTCGTTGCTGCTAACATCGAACTAGATTGTGGTGGCGCTTTTGACACAGAACTAATCGCAATCCCTTCATCCTCGCGATTGCCTGGGAAATAAATTCTCACATTATCAGAAAGCTCTGGCATGAAGTACCAGCCTGTATTATCTTCTGATGCATAGATCGTTGAATACGGAAACCAATACGCTGTATCTTTATCTTGCCCCTCGTCGAAATCGACATGAATACGAATTTTATCCCCCGCAACATCGATTACTTTGCCTTGAATAGAGGCGCCAATAATAGCTTGATTATAAGTAGTGTGGACACTGAAGCCGTTCTGAGGTGTTAACGTATAAATATGCTTGAACAAGCCATCTTTTAAAGTTGAGTAGATTTTATAGACAAATAACTTTTTTGATTGGAACGTCACTTCATTGCCTATTTTGAATGGTTGGAACGATTCTACTTCATAGTACATGTAATCACTATCAGTAATACCGTCGAGATGATTTTTACTGGACACAAGGAAATTGCCGATCGCCTTTTTAACTCGATAATTGATGGCCTCCATTTTTTGCGTACCCCCAGCTTGAAACGGCACACCGAAGTAAAACTTAGCAGCCGGGTGAACCGTATCTGGCACCAGACCTGTATGGAAGCGCGATGCCATTCGTTTAAGAAACTCCCAATCCGTCTCTATATATTGCATCGTAAAGCGGCCAATAGTAGCGCCCTTTGAGGCATAATCCATGAAATCTGCACCTTTTTGATCGGCAATACATGCATTTATTAATTCACTATAGGGCATACTCGCATTTTGATAGGTTTGATTTTTCTTCTTCACATCTAACACATACGTATGCGAAACGGCTTTAACCTCCAAATAATAGGTGCCCAAAACCGATTTCACTTGTACATCTAATGCCAGCCCATTGAAAATAGGAATAGTTTGTCCACCACTACCGATTTGCACGACTTCAATAGCCGTTTCTGCATCGGTCATATATACATAGGAATCTTCGAGTTCATCAGGAATCACGCCCGTTAAATGCAATGTAGCATGCTCATTCATTTGTTGCGTAATTTCGATTTGATTGACGCGAATATTATAGGGCATTACGATGATATCTTTATACGTCAAGGCTGTTTCCTTATTCATTCAACAACACCTTCCCCATCTAATAATTTGTTTTCAACAACGATAGATTCCATCATGCCGTAAGCAATTGGTTTCCAAATATCCATCTCTTTTTTCAAACAATTAACCGAGCCCATCGTCACATTCTCGCCTACTATAAATAAAAACATTAAGTTATAAATTTTGTTATCTAGTGCTGGTGAAATGAAATCAAAGTAGCCCATTTGAAAACCGTTCACTTCATTCATGCCAATATCCAACATTTTTGTAGTTGGCTGCGTTTTTTGAAGGATATTCCTCATAGCCTCTGTGAAGTCTTCTAATTCCTCTTCTTTTACCTGTTGTTCCATAATTTTCAGCGTGACATTGATAGACGTACTTTCACTTGTGTAAATATAATCAGGTCTACGACTGGATGGATATTTGATATCCATTAATTCAGGCTCCATCACGTCAAATGTTGCAGGCATACACATCCGAATTTGCCCCTCATAAAAACTTATTTCTTTGAACGCAATCGTTTCATCTTCAATCATGAGCTGACCATCTTTAATCGCTTGCACGATATCAGTATGTAATAATTGGTTTTCGATGTTCTCCATTCGCTTTTTCTGCCTTGCATGTTTCGTCATCTCGATAACTTCTTCATCCATAAATTTCATTGTTTTCGCTCCTTCATATCGATTCTGTATTCATTCCATCTTATAACCTTATATTTTTTCGCTTTCCTATTAAATAACACCGATTACTTAGGTCATTTTGTTATTAATTTAATTTTTTTCAGTAATATTCCAGTAATAAATACATATATGGCATTGTAA
>NZ_JAQZSD010000095.1:0-12198 GCF_028674935.1 Lysinibacillus sp. CNPSo 3705
GACTGGGCGACTCCTTGGGGATCAGCGATAGAGGAACGAAGGCTAAAAGCATCACATCCTGTGATAACGCCTTCGTGACCAACATCGTGTTGGCCCGAGACCCTGGAGCGAGCAACGCGAGTGAAGCGGCTCATCGGACGCCCCCAGGAAAGCGCCCAGTCGGAACGGAAATCAACTACACGCTATAATAAAAAGTTTTGTTCGTTATTTCATTGATTTAGTATTTACAACTGCAACTATTTTACCCTCTATGCTAAAATAAGAGGAAGAGTACGACGAAAAGGGGAACCGCATGTGCGTAAAATTTATACAATAGAAACATTGAATTTTGAAAACGAACAACTTCATTTTAGTTTAAACGACATTGAAGCAAATTTACAGTTAAAACCTGCTGCACAATTAATAGCAGACTCTGATGACTTTGCGTTCATTTATTTACTTGATGCAGGAGAGAATTATCATTACTTGCGTTTTCCACCGAGTAGTTGGGATGAACTTGTACATATTTTGCAAAAAAAGCAAAATCCGAAGCTACAACTAGGTACAGAAGTTATTGAGCTTACTAATTTTTACGATGAACTAGAAATGCTCGTGTATAATATTGAAGGAAATTACAATTATGGGGCGGAATTTGTTCAAGCGGTGGAACACCACTTCAAGACAATTCTTGCTGAATAACAAGACAAAACGAACAGACGGTGTTGGTTTTGTTTCATACCGATTGTCGGGAGGTTTTTGCGATGGGACAATGGGAAATATTTTTAAGTCCTTATAAACAAGCAGTAGATGAGTTAAAAGTAAAATTAAAGGGTATGCGTTCACAGTTTGGCATTGTTAATGCAAATTCACCAATTGAATTTGTAACGGGACGTGTAAAACCTTTAGCAAGTATATACGATAAATCATTAGAAAAAGGACTCGCATTTGAGCCTTCCAAACAGCTAGGTGATGAGTTAGGGGATATCGCAGGCTTACGTATTATGTGTCAATTTGTAGATGATATTTCTACAGTTACGGAACTAATACGTCAACGTAAAGATATGCGTGTAGTGGAAGAGCGTGACTATATTACACATAATAAGCCAAGCGGCTACCGATCATATCATATGATTGTCGAATATCCTGTTGAAACGATACAAGGGAAAAAAGTGGTATTAGCTGAAATTCAAATAAGAACACTAGCTATGAATTTCTGGGCATCTATTGAGCATTCTTTAAATTATAAATATAAAGGCATGTTCCCCGAGGAAATTAAAAATCGCCTTCAAAGTGCAGCAGAGGCCGCCTTCCGATTGGATGAGGAAATGTCGTCTATTCGTAGTGAGATACAAGAAGCGCAGGCCTATTTTAGTGAATACAAAGAGGCATCGAATCCTAATTTATTATCGGAGAAGGAGCGTGACACAAAATGAAGTTTTCCATTCAATCACGTAGAGATGCACAGTCGAACGAATTAATGGAGCTAGCTAAAACGTATTTGCAAGACTTTGGGTTAACTTATGATGAAGAGGCTCCTGAGATTGTCATCTCTATTGGAGGAGATGGTACTTTACTCCATGCCTTTCATCGATATGCTCATATGCTACATCAGGTTGCCTTCGTAGGGATCCATACGGGACATTTAGGATTTTATGCGGATTGGAAACCATCTGAATTAGAAAAGCTTGTTTTGTCCATTGCCAAAAAGGACTTTAATGTTGTGGAGTATCCACTACTAGAGGTAAAGGTGGAACATCATAATGCAGAATCCAATACGTATTTAGCGTTAAATGAAGCAACTATAAAATCACCGGATGTCACGCTTGTTATGGATGTTGAGTTAAATGGTAACCAGTTTGAACGTTTCCGTGGAGACGGTCTTTGTGTGTCAACTCCTTCTGGTAGTACAGCTTATAATAAAGCTCTCGGTGGAGCAATTATTCACCCAACTTTAGCGGCACTCCAAATTACGGAGATAGCATCTATTAATAACCGTGTCTTCCGTACAGTTGGTTCTCCACTTATTTTGCCAGCACACCATCACTGTGTTTTACGTCCAGTAAATGAACAAAACTTTAATATGACTGTTGATCATTTACAAGTTACGCAAGGCGATGTGAAGTCGATTGCTTTTAATGTAGCAACTGAAAGAGTACGTTTTGCTCGTTTCCGTCCATTCCCATTCTGGGAACGTGTACATGAGTCATTCGTGGCAAATGAGTAAAATGGATACAAGATTTACACTGCATTTTATAGCGGAAAAGGAAGGCCAGCTACTAAGGGAGGCCTTGACTGAATGGCGCATCTCCAAGCGAGCTTTAACGGCAATTAAATTTGATGGAGGCTTACTGACCGTGAATGATGTTGAACGCAATGTTCGACATCCTCTTCGCATGGGGGACCGAGTTGAAGTGAAATTTCCTCCTGAAGAAAAAAGTGAAGGGCTCGCTGTTGAACATGGTGAACTTTCTATTATTTATGAAGATGAAGCGATTTTAGTGCTTGATAAGCCAGCACAGCAGAGCACGATTCCTTCACGTGAGCATCCAACAAATAGCATAGCTAATTTAGTGTGTGGTCATTTTCAGCAACAGGGTCTAGCATCAACTGCTCATATCGTAACGAGACTTGATCGTGATACTTCTGGTTTGCTATGTATTGCCAAGCATGCTCATATTCATCATTTAACGGGTCTTGCACAGCGCAGTGGAGAAATTTCTAGGCAATATGAAGCCATTGTACATGGACATGTGGCACAAGATGTACAATCAATAATCGCTCCTATAGGACGCAAGGAGACGAGTATCATTGAACGAGAGGTTCGTGAGGACGGTCAATTTGCCCATACAGATGTGACCATTTTAAGGCATTTTTATTTACAGGATGAACCGATGACACATATACAGTTAAAGTTGCACACGGGGCGTACACATCAAATTCGTGTGCATATGGCCTATATAGGACATCCACTTGTTGGAGATGAACTTTATGGTGGAAGTCGCGATCATATCAATAGACAAGCTCTACACTGTGTGTCCTTAAAAATGCTTCACCCTTTGACAAATGAGCGTTTGCAATTTAAAAGTAACATAAATGTAGATATGCAGAGATTATTGAATGACTCCTTAGTTTGAAGCTCGACACAAAACCTACCTATGAATGAGACTTCATTAGTTCACTAAGAATGAAAACTATTACTGAATATGTTATATAAGTAAGGAGATGTTCGCACAAACGGGCATCTCTTTATCATTTTATAGCTCAGTAAAAGAATAGTCTTTCCTTAACAGCACATTAACAGAAAAGAAAGTGTTTGTGTAGGATATAGTAATGTAGAGGGTTATTTGGCTTGGTACCGCTAATTTCTGTGCGAAAGCAAGCGGCAGCACAAAGCGCACAGTCGAAAACGGAAATCAACCACACGTTATCGTAACGGGTGAAAAATAGAAACATTTACCTTTAGATTTATCCAATTAGATAGGGTAATGATGTAGGTTGCTATGTAGTAAAAAAAGGGTTTGCAGAAAAGGCACAATACATTCTATTATATATAAGGTAGATTTACGGCATTGCCCGTATCAATGATTTAATGCTCGGAAGGAGGGGACAAGCATGATAGAGGAAAGAAATGAAAAGGATGAAGTGCAGTTCGACGAGGCACGATTGCGAGAAATGCTCGAAGCACATGATATTGACGCATTCCGCGATGAGTTTTTAGAGCTTCATCCATATGATCAGGCAACGTTTTATGAGAAGGTGGAACCTGATATAAGGAAGACCATCTATTCGTACTTGTCTCCGACGGAAATGGCTGATATTTTTGAGGCAATCGAAATAGATGATGATGAATACACAGCGTATCTAGCTGAAATGGATCCGTCATATGGTGCAGAAATGCTTTCTCACATGTATGCAGATGATGCTGCAGACGTTTTAAATGAGTTGGATACGAAACAACGTGAAAGCTATTTAGGCATGATGGATGAGGAAATAGCTGAAGAGATAAATGAGTTATTAAGCTATGACGAAGGTACAGCTGGTTCTATCATGACGACTGAATATGTAGCGATACCAGAAAATTCTACTGTTCGTTCAGCGATGGCGATTTTACGGAAAGAGGCGCCAGATGCCGAGACCATTTATTATATATTTGTCGTTGATGAAGCACATCGATTAACAGGTGTTATTACGCTTCGTGATTTAATTATTGCTGATGAAGATACCCTCATACGTTCGATTATGAATGAACGTGTTGTGATGGTGCACGCAGGGGATGACCAAGAAGAGGTTGCACAAATTATGAAGGACTATAATTTCTTAGCGACACCAGTTATTGACGATAAGGGTAAATTACTAGGGATTATTACAGTCGATGATATTATCGACGTTATTGATGAGGAAGCATCGGAGGACTACTCTAAATTAGCGGGTATTTCCGATATGGATAAATTTGATACAACTTCGTTTCAAGCGGCTAAAAAGCGTTTACCATGGCTTGTCATATTATTATTTTTAGGGATGCTGACAGCAAACTTGATGGGACAATTTGAGGCAACGTTAGAACAGGTTGCGTTACTCGCAGTGTTTATCCCTCTCATTTCAGGTACTTCAGGAAATAGTGGAACACAGGCACTAGCGGTAGCTATTCGAGGTATTGCAACAGGCGATGTCGAAGAACATAGCAAGCTAAAATTACTACTACGCGAAGCCGGTACAGGTTTAATGTCTGGAGTTGTTTGTGGGTTAATTGTGATCGGCATCATCTATGTTTGGAAACAAGAGTTGATTCTTGGAATGCTGGTAGGAGCAGCGCTTTGTGGTTCTATTTTAGTAGCTACACTTGCAGGCTCTTTTATTCCACTACTAATGCATCGCATGAAGATTGATCCGGCTGTCGCATCAGGTCCATTCATTACAACATTAAATGATATTACAAGTATTTTAATTTACTTAGGTTTAGCGACAGTATTCTTAAGTCAAATAGGTTGAGAACCAAACTTCTTCCTTTTGCATATTGTATGAAAAAAAGGGAAGTGAGTAATGTGGGTCAAGAGCCACGCTTGTTTATAAAATCACCATCATATTTTCTAAATATTTCTAAGATGCTACATGAGCTTGAATTGGATGAAAGTACGTCAGTGTATATAAAGGACGGCTATTTCAATGGGCAAACTTTTGAAAAAAAAGAAGAAGCAGTTGAAAAAGTACAAATAGATCCGTATTTACTAAAGCAGCTTCAATTTTTAGAGAAGCCTTTTCGTCAAAAAGCCTATCAACCGTTACTTATATGTTTAAAGGATGGTAGAGAATTACGTGGTAGTGCATCTGATGTACAGACCGATTCATTGATGCTTACTTCTTTCGAATTAAAGACGCAAGAAATAATCTATTTTGAGGACATAGATCAAGTATTATGGCGAGGTAAACAACTACCTACCTTATGAAAAAAGTGTACAGCAGAGGATGCTGTACACTTTTTTTATGTGTAGTGTGTCAAAGGTGAAGAGACTATTCACAAATCCCTAAGTCAACATCAGCAATACATTGTACAGCGCAGAAGCATGATAAATCTACAGTGATACAGCTCTCAGTTGAATTCCAATCATCTACTTTACATATTTTTTTCATGTTGACACAGCAGCCATCTCGACTTAATAGATCTACTGTACTTTCGCTGGAGTCAAATGAACATAAAGGCTCTAAAACACGCAAAGTAGCGCAGCACTCATCGAACATATCTTCTACACGGAAAAATACTGATGTACATATACATGGATCTGCTGTTGGTGAACTGAAAAATGCTTTAAAAGGAGTACCGTCTTTTGTAATTAACATGAATACACGTGTATCTGCATGAGAGCGTGCAGGACTTACAATGCCTCCAAGTGGTTCTAAGAAACAGTTAGCTGTACATGGTTGACATTCATCTCTCACCGCTTGATTCTGAATGTCTAAAATAGCGCGTACTACGTCACAAACGCAGCCTGCTGAATGGATTGGTCCAATAGGATTTGTTGGCTTACCACAACCCATATTGTCACCTCCTTTCCTTGTTACTACTTCTACAATATGTGCTTCTGAAAATTGGACTCGGGCTTTCGTATATATAGTTAAATGAATAGTTTTTTTATGGTTGGAGAAACTTTAAAGAAAAGGAGGGTAAAAGCTTGAAGCTGTTAGGAATAATGTTACCTCTATTAGTCAGTTTATCGCTTTTAAGTGGTTGCGGTGAAAAAGAAAAATTTATTGTCTATGGTTCACCGGAAAATGAAAAGGAAGTTGAAGCCATTTTAAAAGAACAGAAATTTGTAGACAAAACAACGGTTATTCAATATGACAATAGTATGCTTGTGGCTGTGCAAATTAAACCGTGGGATAAGTGGAAAAAGACTAAATTAGAGAAAAAGTTGCAAAAGAAATTTGATGAAAAATATCCAAACAAAGATGTTTTTGTCTCAGCTGATTATAAAATATTTTATGAAGCCAATAAAATAAAAAGGGAACAAGTTGAAGATAATAAGCTGAAAGATAAAATTAAGAAATTGAAGAATCTAGCAAAGGAGGAAACATAATGGAAAAGGAACAATATCAGCAATTAGAGCAAAATGTCACGCCTAAACCGCCTTATTTTAAAAATGTTGCAAAGGCGTTTCTAGTAGGTGGACTTATTTGTACAATCGGACAGGCCGTATCCCTTTTTTATATGATATTCTTTGATTTTACCGAAGCGACAGTTGGAAATCCAACAGTTGCAACATTAATATTTTTCGCCATGATATTAACAGGGTTTGGCTTATATAAAAAAATTGGTCAATTTGCTGGAGCTGGATCCGCTGTACCTGTAACAGGGTTTGGTAATGCTGTTGTTTCTGCAGCCATTGAGTATAGATCTGAAGGATTAGTACTTGGTGTCGGTGGAAATATATTTAAATTAGCTGGATCAGTTGTATTATTTGGTGTTGTCTCCGCCTTTTTTATAGCACTTATTAAATTCATTCTTGTGACGATAGGAGTGGTTTCATGGTAATTGTCTTTCAATCGAAGCCTTCCTTAATAGCAGGTGGTGTGGTAGCTGGTCCACTAGAGAAACGTAGTATATTTAGTCAATATTTTGATGCGACCTTCGATGATGAACGTTGGCAAATGAAAACAAATGAACAAGGGCATCGAAAAATGGTTGAAGAAGCCTGTGAATTCGCCATGAAAAAAGCAGGCGTGAAAAGCGCAGACATTGATTATTTTATGGGCGGCGATTTAATTAATCAAATGACACCAACCAATTTTGCGGCCAGAGATTTAGACATTCCTTTTATCGGATTATTCTCAGCGTGTGCCACCTCTATATCTTCATTAATTGTTGCGAGCCTTTTAACAGAAGTAGGCGCCTCCAAATTAGCGCTAGCCGGTGCATCTAGTCAACACAATGCGGTTGAGCGACAATTCCGCTATCCAATCGATTATGGCTCACAAAAGCCCCAAACAGCTCAATGGACCGTAACGGCTGCAGGATATGCTCTAGTTGGTAAACATCATGAAGAATACCCTTCAATTGAAGCAGCAACTGTTGGAAAATCGGTTGATTACGGTATGGATGATCCATTTCACATGGGCGCAGCGATGGCACCAGCTGCTTTTCAGACGATTCAATCACATTTAGAACAGCGTAATCAAAAAATTTACCACTATGATTTAATTTTAACAGGTGATTTAGGTCAGCTTGGCTTAAAACTTCTAAAAGGTATGTTTCTTGAAAGTGGCATAAAGAGTGAGGAGTTACAACCTTTACGTGATGCAGGTGCAGAGTTTTATGGACAGGATGAAACATTCCAATCCGGTGCAAGTGGCGCGGGTTGTTCGGCAGCTGTTTTTTTTAGTTATGTGATTCAACAGATGCGAGCAGGTACCTATAAACGAGTCCTTCTTGTGGCGACAGGAGCATTATTGTCTCCGCTTACATTTCAACAGGGCGAGACAATCCCCTGTACGGCGCATGCGATTGAAATTACAATGGAATGAGGCGAAAAAACTATGTTTATGACATTTGTGATTGCATTTTTTGTAGGAGGCATTATTTGCACCATAGGTCAATTATTAATGGATTTTGGTAAATTAACACCTGGACATACATTGAGTACTCTAGTCGTAGCTGGTGCTATTCTTTCCGGAATGGGTTTGTATGAACCACTCATTAATTTTGCTGGTGCCGGAGCAACTGTTCCTATTACATCTTTTGGAAATTCCTTGACGCAAGGTGCAATTGTTGAAGCGGAAAAACATGGGCTTGTAGGTGTGTTAACGGGAATGTTTGAGGTGACAAGCTCAGGAATCAGTTCTGCAGTTGTTTTTGGCTTTATCGGAGCATTAATATTTAAACCTAAAGGAAATGTTGATTAGACGAATACCCCACCCATTTTTACAACGCTAACATATGATAGGTTGTAGAAGGGAGGGGTATTTTTATGGGATATCAAGGCTGGGGTGCGCATCCGTATGGAGGGCATGCAGATGGTTGTTACGGAGGAGATTATGGAGGTTACTATGGCGGTCACCATGAAGGCTGCTATGGCGGCGGTTACTATGGTTACGGACATGGGCATAGTTCAACATTTATTTTAATTGTTGTCCTATTCATTCTTCTGATCATTGTAGGTGCTGCTTGCATATAATTTGATTAACTTCTTTTAGCAGAAGTCACTCACCGTTACCGGTGGTGAGATGAATGCGGGTTTAGCTATTTTTAGCGGATGTCCAAACATTTGCTGAAATAGAGGAACTCAGTCTAAGAACGCCACGTCCTGTGGCAACGACTGAGTGACCAACATCGTGCAGGCCTAAGCACAAAGCCAATATGCTGAGGCATAATTGATTGTGACAGTAGATAGAGGCTTTAGCTTTTCTTCAGAGAGCTCGATTTTCTGAATAAAGTTTAAAGCCTTCACTAGTTGTCATATGGTTCGTGCATGAGAACAACAGTAGGAATAAATGTGAATTTTAACTGATAGGAGGGGGAACATGAATCGCTCACTTTTTAATTCAATTGAACAAAAAACTGGAGTATCAATGGATGAAATCTTTGCTCTAGCAAATGAAATTCAACATGCTGATTTTAAAAATGAAAAACAAGTAAGAAAAATCGTACGACGCGTAAGTAAAATGTCAAAAAGACAAATTACGCAAGAGCTTGAAGATAAGTTAGTACAATCAATTATTCAAGATGGTAATTCACTAGATTTAGATAAAATTACAAAAATGATGAAATAACATGAATCTACTAGGCAAAGTAATATATTTAAAAGGTTGATTTAAATGAATTTTCATTTATAAATCAACCTTTAAAGCTTTGTAGTGCAATAAAAAAGGGTGTTACGAATGCCTAGCATTTTCGTAACACCTTTGATCAAATATGCCTCGGCTTATTTGCATCCGTTCATAGACTGATTTCCGCTATTTCAGTTTGAACATCTGCCGAGGGGAATTTTTACCAAAAAGTTAAATTGTTTTTTCCATAGCACGATGTGGGATACCAGCATCCATAAATTCAGGAGATGTTACAGTATAGCCAAGCTTTTCATAAAACGGAATAGCATGGCTTTGTGCATGAAGTTTTAGCTTTTTCTTATTAATTAACATGGCGTGCTTCTCCATTTCCTTCATTATTAAAGCACCTAGTTTTTTACCACGTTGATTTTGTAAAATACAAACACGTTCAATTTTTGCGGCCTCGTCCTCGATACTTCGTAAACGTGCAGCACCTACAGGATCATTGTTTTCATACATAATGAAATGCGTTGCAGATGCATCCTCAGCATCACATTCTAGATGAAGTGGCACACCTTGCTCTTCAACAAAAACTTGCTTGCGGACTGCAAACGCATCCTCATGTTCTTTAGTTGTTTCAACAATCTTTACGCTATACAGATTACTCAGCTCCAGTCAATCGGAAAGTTTCATATGTTGTCCACGAGCCATCTTCCAATTGATATAAAAGATGAATACGATCAATTGTATCTTTTTCGTCAACACCTGTCATACGTAATTGCCCAAAGATATCATCGTGCTCGGAATCTGTCATTTTTTGAGCAATTGTAATATGTGGTACAAATACGTGTTTTGACTCACCAAAAGGTACTATTTCTTCTAGAGCTTCGTGTAATGTTGTTAATTGTTCAGTTGGTTCAATACGGAAATAAATCGCATTTGTTGTTGGGAAAAATGAACTTATGCGTAATGCATGAATGTTTAAAGGTGCATATTTGGCAGCCAGCCCATCTAATTGTTTTACGACAGATTGAATAGCTTCATCCGTTGCCTCGAAGCTATCCTTTAATGTTATATGCGGAGTAATTTTCGCATAATGAGGATCGTAACGTTTTCGATAAGTATTCGCTAAATCTTGTAATTTTTTTGATGGAAATGCCACAATACCATATTTCATAGGCCATTACCTCCCGAAAATAAACAAATTTTAATTTAAGTATAACAGAAATTTCCGATTTCGTAATTTGAATCGTCTTAATTAATTAAAATTTTCAATTAATGCGCGGCGTAAATCAGGTTTCCAATATTTCCATGTATGATTGCCATCAAATTCTTCATAAAATGTAGAAAATCCTTTGTTTATCATGAGATTATGAAGCTGACGATTTGGTGTTAAAAAATCTTTAATGGTTTTATCCATCGTGACAACTTTATCTTCTTCTTTACCGACAATATGATAAATGGAAATTGCTCCTGGATCTTTAAAATTCTCTACAGCTTGCAAAACATCTTCATCAACATATGGCGATTGTAAAATAACCTTGCCAAAAATACTTGGGTATTTTAATGCGGCCATTAAGGAAGCTGTTGCAGCCATTGAGTCACCGATAACCCCTCGACTCATTCCCATTTGATATGTTGCATATTCAGCATCTAAATACGGCACAAGCTCATGAGCTAAAAAACGAAGATATGCTTCATGTTGCTCTCCGCTTGGAATATATTTATGGCGTCGATCCTTAATGTCCTTATAAGGAACGAAGGCAATGATTAGATTTTCGATTTCATAGTCATCGATAAGTTCATCGGCAAGTTTTGTAATACCTCCAAGTTGGAAATAATCTTTTCCGTCTGACGCAATTAAAATATTATATTTATATAGTGGAGAATAATTTGCAGGAACATAAATATAGAGCGGTAATTCCTCCTGTAATGCTTCACTATAGAACTTTAAATCCTGTACAGTTCCCTTATCCAATGATGACACTCCTTCTCGTGTTTGTAACGAAATTGTACCATATACTCAAAGTAAAGGTATAATAGGTTGGGCTAGCACTATTCTAGCAATAAAAATCGAAGTGAGGGATAGTTATGCATGATAAAAATACTCGCATACACTCTGATGAAGTAGCGAAGGCAGCTCAAGCTGCACTTATTCGTCGTGGTGTATCGATAGAGGATATTGCAAAAATCGTTTATGAAATGCAAAAATCCTATAACAAAGGTTTAACGTTAGACCACTGTGTTCATTCTGTTGAGCGTGTATTACGTAAGCGTGAAGTTCAACATGCTCTATTAGTAGGGATTGAATTAGATGAACTGGCAGAGAAAAAGTTATTATCGGCACCATTACAGCAAATAATAGAATCCGATGAGGGTTTATTTGGTGTGGATGAAACAATCGCACTTGGATCTGTTTTTACATACGGTAGCATAGCAGTAACGACTTTCGGACACTTAGATAAGCAAAAAATAGGTATCATTAAGAAGTTGGATACAGAACCTGGTCATCATGTAAATACGTTTTTAGATGATTTAGTGGGCAGTATTGCAGCTTCAGCCGCATCCCGTATTGCACATCGTATGCGTGATTTGGAAGAAGAGGGCGAGACATTTGCAGATATTGAACCCGAAGAGCTAGGACCAAAACCAAAATCACATCATGAGATTTAATAAAGTAAATAACAGAGCCCCCTCAAATGAGGAGGGCACTGAAAAACTTACGTTTTCATAAAAGCGAACCTTTCTCAGATAAAAATAAGGCACTTCTTGTTCAATTTTGAACAGGAAGTGCCTTATTTCTGTCTCTATTTCTTATTTATTTTCCTTTAATAGCTTTAAATAGACCCGCAGTCGATGCCGTATCATACCCGTGTCCGTTTTTTAATTCACTATTCTTCGCTTCTATTTTGTAGCGATTTGCGGCTAATTGCTTAAATGCTTCCGTATTTTGAAATGCCT
>NZ_JAQZSD010000096.1:0-12038 GCF_028674935.1 Lysinibacillus sp. CNPSo 3705
AGTAGAGTCACAGTGCCAAATGAAAAAAGCGAGGTATTCAACGATTAAATCGTTGAATACCTCGCAATGTGAGAAGATATAGACTTTTTCAGTGCCCTCATACATTGGACTCACTTTTTTTGTTATTGGAAACGATCGTTATTTTAATGTTCGTTTTAAAAACTCTTTTGTCCGTTCATGTTGAGGGTTTATTAATACCTGTGATGGGGGTCCTTCCTCAACAATTACACCTTTATCCATAAATACGACGCGATCCGCTACTTCTTTGGCAAATTCCATTTCATGTGTAACAATTAACATCGTATTCCCAGCATCCGCTAGTTGACGCATTACCTTCAACACTTCACCGACCATCTCCGGATCCAGTGCTGATGTCGGTTCATCAAACAACATTACATCCGGGCTCATTGACAATGCTCGTGCAATCGCTACACGCTGTTTTTGACCACCAGATAGTTGTCTTGGCTTCGCATTTACGTATTGATCCATACCAACAATTTGCAAATATTTTAAAGCAACTTCCTCTGCTTCTACCTTTGAACGCTTTAATACTTTCATTTGACCAACTGTACAATTTTGTAGCACATTATGGTTGTTAAATAAGTTAAATTGCTGGAATACCATACCTAGATGTGTACGGTATTCTTGGATATTATGCTTTTCGTCTAAAATATTTTCACCTTTGTAAATAATTTGACCGCCACTTGGAGTTTCCAGTAAATTAATGCAGCGTAGTAGTGTTGATTTACCAGAACCGGAAGAACCGATTAAGCAGACAACCTCACCCTTTTCTACTTGGAAATTAACATCCTTTAACACTTGGTTACGACCAAATGATTTACTTAAATGCTCTATTTTAATAACTGTCATCTGTTCGTCCCCCTATATTGCTTCTTTCTGTTCTTTTCGGTATGCATCTGGTCCATCTAGACGTTTTTCAATATACAGTAATATTCTTGATGCTGTGAATGTCATAATGAAATAAAGGACGCAAGCTACAAAGAAAGATTCAAAATAGCGGAAGTTATTACCCGCAATCGATTTTGTTTGGAAGTATAATTCCGTAACCCCGATAACATTTAATACGGCTGTATCTTTAATATTCATAATTAATTGGTTACCTGTTGCAGGTAATATATTTCGTGCAACTTGCGGTAATACAACATGTAGCATAATTTGAAAATGGTTCATACCAATGGCCGATGCGGCCTCGTACTGCCCTTTATCAATGGATACAATACCACCACGGACAATTTCAGCCATATAAGCACCTGTGTTTAATGAAACAACTAAAATACCTGCCGTAATAAAGTGCATATCAATGCCGAATGCTATATCTAACCCGAAAAATACTACCATCGCTTGTACAATCATTGGTGTACCACGGAAAAATTCGACATAGCATGTTAGTATAAAATTAAAGAGCTTTAAGCTATAGAACTTTACACCTTTTTTACGAACCTTTATGGTATGCATAATTCCGATGAAAAATCCGATAAGTGCACCAATAATTGTACTACTAATAGAAATAAGTAATGTATAATACGTACCTCGTAAAAACATTTGCCAGTTGTTCTCAATAATAGAAATAATCCATTCAAAACTCATGATGTTCCTCCTAACAACGTCGTGTTGCTTGTTCGTTACAGTATCGTGTCTTATCTGGAGCCTTTGTTTCTTTTATTTTATGAAACATTTAGCTAAGACATTATTATTTATTTGAGAGATTCTTATTGTATCAATTGTAATAATATGGCACGGACTAGTAGATAGCCCGTGCCATCATGTTATTGGGCTGCTGGTTGTTGGTGAATGGCTTCTTCCATAATTTTTTGGCGATCAGCTTCAGAAACACCTTTTAAAATTTCATTTATTTTTTCAAGATTCGCATCGCCTTTACGTAAACCAACTGCAATGGATGTATTTGAAATATCTGTATCGAAGCCCTTTTCGAACTTCACATACGTGAACTTATCATTTGCAGCAGCAGCAGAAATACCTTCAGGACGTTCTGCTACATAGCCGTCAATTTTTCCAGCTTCTAATGCAACACGCATCGCCGGGAAATTATCCATTGCAGTTTGTTTTTTTACATCTTTGATTTGATCGATGACATTGTAGTTAGATGTATTTAATTGTGATGTAATTTTAGCACCAGAAAAATCTTGGATAGAAGTTGCTTTTTCATATTTACTGCCTTTTTTTATGACCATAACAAAATCAGATGTATAGTAGTTTTCAGTGAAATCAACTGTTTGCTTACGCTCTTTAGTAGGTGACATACCAGCAATGATTGCATCAATTTTATTGGATTGTAACGCTGGTACTAAGCCATCCCATTCCAATTTAACGATAACTAATTCTTTTCCTAAGCCCTCAGCGATTTTTTTCGCCATTTGCACATCATAACCACCCGCATATTCCGCATTATCAGCAATTTTTACTGCACCATTTGCATCATCCTGCTGTGTCCAGTTGAACGGAGCATAACCTGCTTCCATTCCAACACGGAATTGGCCGCCGCCTTCTTCCATATTCGTCTTATTACCGTCATTACTAGATGACGTTGTAGCCTTTTTGTCACCAGCACCACAAGCCGCTAGCAAAATTGCAGTCATGACGGTCAACATTAATACTAACCATTGTTTTTTCATGTATTATTCCCCTTTTCTGTAAAAAAATAAGACAACTGTACCAAAAAAGACCTAAGTACTGAACTTAGGTCTTACTTTTTTTAACAGTTGCCCAAATCCTCACTATAATTCCATTATTCCGAGATAGCACAACCTAGTAAACCTGGAAAATAATTTACTAGGACAGTCCTGCACTTATTCACTGCAGACCCAGCATAAAAGTACGAGCTCCTTTTATACTTCGGCGATAGTTCCTTCTTCATTGCGTCTTCGCTTGCTTGTACTCAACAATGAACTAATAAATATCGCGCCTCTACCTCACAATAAGTAAAAGTGAGGTTTGTATATTTAATTGATATTAAGATACTACTATAAAGTTGATAAGTTCGTCAAGATAATTTTATTACTTTTCTGACTAATTACAATATTATGGTTTTTTATTCCTTTAAATGCCTTTTATTCTTTTATAAACGGTGAAAATCATTAAGACTGCCGCTTTGCCGAAAGAATCCTCGTCTCTTTTAACGTCGCCCTAGCTCTTCTATTCGTCGACTCCTTAAAACTGTTCCAAAAAAGAAAAAAACCCTGCAAACATTGTTCGCAGGGCTTTATAAACTCAGGAATTAAGAATTTAATAATAAATCTTCTGGGTTTTCAAGTAGTTCTTTAACAGTTTTAAGGAAGCCTACAGAATCTTTACCATCGATAATACGGTGGTCATAAGAAAGGGCTAAGTACATCATTGGGCGAATTTCTACTTCACCATTCACTTCAACTGGACGTTTTTTGATAGTATGCATACCTAGGATACCAGCTTGTGTACCATTCATAATAGGTGTAGACATTAATGAACCGAATACGCCACCATTTGTAATTGTGAATGAGCCACCTTGAAGATCTGCTAAACCTAATTTTTTATCGCGTGCTTTTTTCGCTAGGTCTGCAATTGAATCTTCAATTTCAGCAAAGTTTTTGCGGTCAGCGTCACGTACAACTGGTACTACTAAACCTTCTTCTGTTGATACTGCTACACCGATATCAAAGAAGTTGTTTAAGTGAATTTCATCACCAACGATTTGTGCGTTAACATATGGGTATTTTTTAAGAGCTGCAACTACAGCTTTTGTGAAGAATGACATGAAACCAAGTTTAGAGCCAGTTGACTCGAAGAATTGGTCTTTTTTACGAGAGCGTAAAGCCATAACGTTTGTCATATCTACTTCGTTGAATGTAGTTAACATTGCTGTAGATTGTTTTACTTCAAGTAAGCGTTTTGCAATTGTTTGGCGACGACGGCTCATTTTTTCAATTGTTACACGTGATTCATCTACAGCTGCAACTGCTTTAGGTGCTGCTGGAGCTGCTTGTGGTGCTGCTACTGGAGCTGTACCATGAGCTGCTACGTCTTGTACACGTACACGGCCTTGTGGATCTACTGGAGATACAGCAGCAAGGTCAATACCTTTTTCGCGCGCTAGTTTACGAGCTGCAGGAGATGCGATTACACGCTCACCAGTAGTTTCTTCTACAACTGGAGCTGCTGCAACAGGGGCAGGTGCCGCTTGTGGCGCTGCTGGAGCTGGAGCTGGAGCTGCTGCAACTGGTGCCGCTGGAGCAGGTGCTGCACCTTCGCCAGCTTCTACTACTGCGATAACTTGACCAACAAGTACAGTATCGCCTTCTTCAGCTA
The DNA here is from genome assembly GCF_028674935.1 of Lysinibacillus sp. CNPSo 3705. NCBI lineage: Bacteria > Bacillati > Bacillota > Bacilli > Caryophanales > Bacillaceae > Lysinibacillus > Lysinibacillus sp. CNPSo 3705. Next base: position 4,324 of record NZ_JAQZSD010000096.1, read on the forward strand.
AAATTTGAGTTAAAACTCCCGCTTCTTCAGAAATGATTTCAGCGTTTACTTTGTCTGTTTCAAGTTCAACGATGAATTCACCTTTTTCAACGCGATCGCCCACTTTTTTTACCCATTGTGCGATACTACCTTCTGTAATCGATTCTGCTAATTCAGGGACTTTAATTTCAGCCACTTTCATTTCCTCCTTTAATTAACGTGCATTGTGCACATAAAAGGGCTACTGCCTTAGCAAGTAGCCCGGCTCTCAAAAATTAATATGTGATTATTATTTAACCTTTACAGGCTCAGCAACTGCTTCTTCTACAACTGCGGCTTGAGCTGCTTTATGAGAATCTGCATCACCTTCAGAAGTAGAGCTCATTGCAGGACGTCCTACATAACGAAGCTTTTTACCTTCTGAAAGTTCATGTAATGTTTCTAATGCATAATTCCATGAACCTTGGTTTTTAGGTTCTTCTTGTACCCAAACAACTTCTTTTACATTTGGATACTTAGCAATAATACCAGCAACTTGCTCTTTTGGGAATGGGTAAAGTTGTTCTACACGAACAATGTGTAAGTGATCGAAGCCTTCACCATCTTTAATACGGTCTGCAATATCGATCATTACTTTACCTGAACCTAATACAATGCGTTCAACTGCTTCAGTATTTGAACCTAGGCCTGGTTGTTCAATTACTTCTTGGAATGAGCCATTTGCTAATTGCTCAGCATTTGCTGCAGCTAATGGGTGACGAAGTAAGTACTTAGGTGAAACAACTACAAGTGGACGAACACCTTCAGTTCCTAATAATGCTGCTTGACGACGTAATAAGTGGTAATAGTTACCTGCGTTTGAACAGTTTGCTACAAACCAGTTATTTTCAGCTGACATTTGTAAGTAACGTTCCATACGGCTTGAAGAGTGTTCTGGACCTTGACCTTCATAACCATGCGGTAAAAGAATAACTAGACCAGATTTTTGACCCCATTTAGCACGTGCACCTGAAATAAAGTTATCGAACATAACTTGCGCCATATTTGCAAAGTCACCAAATTGAGCTTCCCAAACTGATAGTACATTGCCATTTTCTAAATTGTACCCATATTCAAAGCCCACTACCCCTGCTTCTGTTAGTGGAGAGTTGTGTACTGTAAATGATGCATTTGCACCTGAAATATGGTGAAGTGGCGTGAATAACTTACCATTGTTTTTGTCATGTAATACTAAGTGGCGTTGAGAGAACGTACCACGTTGTGCATCTTGACCTGTAAAACGTACTGGTGTGCCATCTTGAATAATTGTTGCATATGCTAGAGTTTCTGCATGACCCCAGTCAATTTTTGCAGAAGCAAATGCATCACGGCGTTTTTCTAAAATTTTGCCAAGTTTTTTCTGTGGTTCAAAGTTATCTTCAAACACTAAAAGCTCTTCGTTAATTTTTTCTAGACGTTCCACACCAACTGCTGTATCAATTTGTGGGAATTCTACTTTTAATTCTTCTGGCATTTCTAAATGCTTGTGTTCATCTTTATCGGCCATTTCTTTTACATGATCATAAGCAGCTTGCATTTCTGCATAAATAGCTTTATCTAATGCTGCAACCTCATCAGCAGAAACTACACCCTCAGCTACTAATTGAGCACCGTATAAAGCACGAACTGGCTCATGTTTAGAAACTAATAAATATGTTTCAGGGTTTGTTACAGTTGGATCATCAGTTTCATTGTGACCATGACGACGGTAACCGATAAGGTCAACGATAATATCTTTACCGAATTTTTGACGGTAGCTAGCTGCGAAACGACCTACTAGAGCTACAGACTCAGGGCTATCTGCATTTACATGCACTACTGGTACTTCGTAACCTTTTGCTGGGTCAGAAGAGTAAAGAGATGAGCGAGAATCTTGTAGTTCAGTTGTAAATCCAATCATGTTGTTAGCGATGATGTGGATTGTACCACCAGTAGTGAACCCTTCAGTTTTTGCGAAGTTTAATACTTCTGTTACGATACCTTGACCTGGGAACGCAGCGTCACCGTGCACAAGAATACCTAGTCCTTTTGTGCGGTTATGAACAGCTTGCCCTGGCTTAGAAGTGTCATCTTGTGCTGCACGAGCTGTACCTAAAACAACCGGATTTCCTACTTCTAAGTGAGATGGGTTGTATGCAAGCTTAACATTCATACCAGATTCACGCATATATGAAGCACCCATGTGGTACTTAACATCGCCAGTCCAACCTTTCGTAATTTCAAGGCGACCATCTTCTGGTATAAATAACTCATTAGATACGTGTGCAAAGTCAGAGAACATCATATCGTAAGGTTTATTTAAAATGTGTGTTAATACATTTAAACGACCACGGTGAGCCATACCAATACGTACTTTTTCTACGTTATTTGCTTCAGCTGTTTTTAAAATTTCATCAAATAGAATGATTTGAGTATCTAAACCTTCACCAGAGAAACGCTTTTGACCTACAAACGTTTTATGAATAAACTTCTCGAAGTTTTCAACACGAGTTAAACGATCTAATAAAGCTTTTTTCTCATTAGAAGTTAATGCTTGTTTAAATGAACCTGTTTCAATTTGTGCTTGAATCCAATCACGTTCTTCTGTTGCTACTACGTGATTATATTCAAATGCTACTTTATCTGTATAAACAGATTTTAAGTAATCAATTGCATCTTTACCATTTTTCACGTTTGCTGGCACATCTTTGAAGAAGATAGCTGCAGGAATTTCAGCTAAATCTGCAGCGCTAAGGTTGAACGCGCTTTCTTCAATTTGAGCTGTTTGTAGTTCACGGTTTTTCAAAGGGTAAATATCTGCCGCTAAATGACCGTTTGTACGGATTGCATCTGCTAATTTCACAGCTGCTAACACTTTCTTGTAATCGCCAGCAGGAGCTGCTGCTGTATTACTAGCTACAGCTACTTCACCTTCTACTACTACTGGTGCACCAAATTGTTGGAATAATAATACTAACTCCGGTTCTACTTCTTCAGGAGACTGTAAGAATAAGTCGTATTGCTCCATCACATATCCTAGGTTAGGACCAGAGAAAGCTGACCATGGAGAACTTACAGTTGTAACGTTGTTCGACATGAAAAATGACCTCCAAATTTTGCCTTTCGGCAGTTCCATTAATTAAATTACAATTAATTATATAATATTTTTCCGTTCTTTTAAAGGATATTTGACATCTTAACCATTATTTAAAGAACGTTTTTTCCATCTCAATCTTACTACTCTTCACAAAAAATACAACTCTTTTTAGCAAATTAAGCAATTTTTTTCCCAAAGGATGAAATAATTAAATAAAGCATGGATTTTCCTCAATATTTCAGCGGGAATTTCAGCAAGAAAACGGTTCCAACATTTTTAACACTCTTGACTTCCACTGAACTATTGTATTTTTCAAGTAACATTTTTGTAATACTAAGCCCTAAGCCTGTACCGCCTATTTGACGATTTCTTGCCTCATCAACTCTATAAAAGCGATCGAAAATGTATGGAATGTTTTCTTCCGCTATACCAATTCCATTATCTTCTATTTTTACTGATACTTCCTTTTCTAAAACGGAGAGTGAAATTTGAATCTCAGGAATTTTTTCACAATAACGAATTGCATTTTCTATTATATTACGAACAATTTGGCTAAGTGCATTTTCTGTTATAAATAATCGCCCTATTTCTTCATTTTTCGACAGCAATATTCGAGCATCTGGATGAAGGAGTCTTGTTTCCTCTATAACTGCTTCTATAACAGCTACTGCATCAGCCTCACTTGTGATGTCCTTTTCTTCACGACGTGCAAGTTCTAGTAATTCTTCGATCATTTTACGCATCCGTGCAATTTCAGTTAATGAAGTTTCAATAGATTCCTCTAAAATTTCTGGATCATCCTTCCCCCATCTTTTCAATAGGGACAGATGTCCTTCAATTGCTTGGATAGGCGTCCGTAACTCATGAGAAGCATCCGCAACGAATTGTTGCTGCTTTGTAAATGATATTTGCAATTCATTCATCATCGCATTGTACATTTTCAATAAATCACCAATCTCATCATGAGACGAGTAAGATAATTGAATAGGTTCATTAAATCCTTTATCCATAACGGTTTTCATGGATGCACGTAATGCATGCAGCGGCTTCGTCAAATAGTTGGCTAGATAATAGCCAATTGAGGCTGATAACAATAATGCTCCTATGCCTGCAATTAGCATTGTCGTCAATAAATAATGCATCAAAGACTCAAATTTTGATAATGGATGAATCACCTGGATATAGCCTTGAATGAATCCGAGCTGAATACGTTGATTTATGACAAAGACATTCTTTTTATCAATCGTCATTTCCATAATTTCACCTAAAGAGGTAATAGGTGCAACCTGTGAATTTTCATTAATACTTAAAATCTTTTCGCCATCTACATTAAATAATTTAACTGTTTGATCACGATCTTTAATAGAATCTAAAAGACCTTTATTTTGATGTATTTCCTGAATCGTAAGGCCAGGTCCCTGTGACTCAAAAAAATACACCAAATCATCGCTTGCCCGTTTTATTTGACTTGCCTCGTCATTAAGTAGCCATGTATGCAATGAAATATATACAACAATACAAATAATCGTATAGCTAAAAAATATAACAGCACTAGATGTGAGCATCCATTTTTTTTGTAGTGACTGATTGACTATATAATCTCTTAATTTTTTCATTCGCGCATCACATACCCCACACCACGAACGGTTTCGATATAGGTACTCATATCACCCGGTAGTTTATTTCGCAAATGCCGAATATATACATCTACGACATTTGTCTCTATATCCGTATCATACCCCCAAACAGAGGTTAAAATTAGCTCTCGTGTACAAACTTTATTTTTATGCTCTATCAATAATTTTAATAAATCATATTCTGTTTTCGTTAAATCAAGTTTGTTCCCTTGAACAAATACTTCATAGGCCGCTACATCTATTTCGATATCACGAAAATGTAATGAGCCCCCAATTTTTTCATCGGGTGTCACCCGACGTAGTATTGTACGAATTCTAGCTAATAGTTCTTCAATAGCAAATGGTTTTACTATGTAGTCATCTGCGCCAGCATCTAAGCCAGCTACACGGTCCATTACTGCATCTCGGGCCGTTAACAATATAATGGGAACCTTTGACTGTGTACGTATTCGACGACAAATTTCAATTCCATTTATTCCGGGAAGCATGACATCTAATAACAGTACATCAAAATTATCAGATGAAGCTAGCTCTAGTCCTTCACGTCCATCAAATGCGACGAATACATCGTAACCTTCATGCTTTAATTCTAGCTCCACGAAACGAGCAATATGCTTCTCATCTTCCACTAAAAGTATCTTTTTAGGCATTTCTTCACCTTCTATTCTAAAATAACTATGAGAGGTTTCCTCTATAATACCGTTATAGCATAACATCAAACAAAAAGTCTGTACCACAAGTAGCTACTTGTTTGTACAGACTTTTTCAACTTCTTTCAGCAGCAAATGTTTTATGTCCCGAAAGCAAAGCGACAGCTACAATTGTGCCGAGACATAATTGATTAGGCGTCAGTAATATAGAGATTATTTTTCCCAATTTCCTTCGCTTTATATAAAGCTTGATCTGCTAATTCTAGCAATTCATTTAGTGTTTGACCGTGATCCGGATAATAAGCGATACCAATTGAAGCAGTTGGAGCAAAGTAATGACTTTCGATTGTCCAACCCTTTTTTAGTTCATTACGAATGCGATTAATAATATCCATCATTTGCGTATGTCTCGTCTCATTATTTCGAGTTAAACCTGTTAGGACGACAACAAATTCATCGCCACCCATTCGTATAACTAAATCATGGTTACGTACAGCCGTAATTAAAACTTGGCCAAACATTCGGATAAAGTCGTCCCCTGTGTCATGGCCGTACTGATCATTAACTCGCTTAAAATCATCCCCATCGATATAAAGCATAGCTAAACACTCATTCCGTTCTTGCGCTTCTACCAATAGTTTCGGAGACTCCTTTTGTAAAAAACGACGATTTGGTAGCTGTGTTAACGTATCGTGATAAGCTAAATATAATAAATCATTCTCTCGTTCCTTACGATGCGTTATTTCACGGGATACCATCATAATTTGTGAAACTTTTTCGCGTTCAGGATCATGAACAACTGTTACGTTTCCTTCAGTCCAAACGGGCGTACCGTCCTTCGCCCTCAACAGTAGCTCAAACTGCGTTTCCGTTTGGCCTGAATAATTATTTAAAAATGTTTGCCAAGACTTCTTACTTTGTTCATCGACAATGCTACTATAAAACTGACCTTGTAATTCTACATTTTCGTAACCTAAGAAAATCTCATAGGAAGGCGAGGCATAAATAATGATACCATCTTCGTTTGTAATGACGATCAAATCATTTGTATTTTCTGTAATAAGACGGAATGTGCGTTCAATATTTTTCAATTCCGTTAACATTCTTTTCTTGTCCGTAATATCATAGTTAATGGATAAATATTGTTCTGTCTCCCCGAATTCATTCTTTAATGGCACTATAGATGCTTCTACCCAAAAATCAGCATGGAATTTTGTACGGTAGCATAGCTCCCCTCGCCAAATATCCCCCGCTTTAAGCGTTTTTTTAATTATTTGTAATAAGTCCTCTGCATTGTAGCGAGGCTCTATTAAATTATAAGGCTGACCTATTAGCTCTTCTGCCGTGAAGCCAGTCGCATTTAAAAACAAATCATTAATTTCTAGAATTTTAGCATCCCTATCTAACACAGCAATGGAAGCTGCTGAATTTAGAGCAGCTTTAAAAACCTCTAAACCATGGGATTTTGAGCGTAACTCTGCTTTTTGTTCAGTGAATTTTGTGCAATCCTGCATGAGAAGAAAAATAGCAAATGAATGATCCCATTGCATAACCGGAGATAGTGAAACTAAATACATGCGCTCTTTTTTATCCAGTGTATGAAGCTTGATGAATTTTTCGCCAATATTTTCGCCCATAGCTGCTCTTTGTATATAGCTCTGGATTTTCCCTACTTCATCTTTAGGAATAATTGGTAGATCGATGAATAATTGCTGTTTAATCGTTTCTGTATCTAATTCAAAGTCTTCCGTGAAGCTGGAGTTCACCTCATAGATAGACCCTTCAGCTGATAAGATGACTGTAGAAAAAGAAGCATGGTCAAACATTGAGCGAAGAAATAAAAACTTATCTTCGATACTACGATCATAGTGAATTTCTTTTGTTATGGCTAAAACATAGTCTTCATTATTATGTTTAATCGGTCGCACAGAGGTCTCATATTTACGAACTTCTGATTTATAATAGGCATAATCGACATAATCAACTTGACTATGCTTTGCAATCGCTTGATTGTAGTTTTCTTGGATTATAGAAAAAATTTTCCGACTTGAGGTAAGGGTAGAAAGCATTTTCCCAATCGCCTCATGTGATAACAAAGCTCGAGCTGCGTTATTTAAGCGAATATATTGATAATCGTCTCCCACTTTTTTCATTAAAAAGACAAAATCTTTGCCAAAAAACAATTCATTAAATAAATCTTCGCTTAAAAGATATTCCATGCTGTCACCTCCCCATAAGTCGCTACTAATAATATAGAATTTTTAAATAGCTTTTGTATATACAAAAAAATCAATAATACTATTATAACATAATTTAAAAGAATCGCCCTTCTTG
>NZ_JAQZSD010000097.1:0-11829 GCF_028674935.1 Lysinibacillus sp. CNPSo 3705
TTTCAGGGACGCTTTATATAGTATTTCTAAATATGAAATATCTAATTCTGAATTTCAAATCTATGATATAATCATATTATATTGGATGTTAAAAAATACTCGCTATTTCAAAACGAAAGAATTCACTTTTGATATATTTCTAAGTATAGGAAGTTGGAGGTAAACATGAATAAGTATGAAATTAGATCGCAAAAAAAGAAATCTGCGATCATTAATGCTTCTTTAGAATTATTTAGCGAAAAAGGATTTACCGCAGTTAGTATAAAAGATATTGCTGCATTGGCTAATGTTTCACAAGTCTCCATCTATAATTATTTTGGAAATAAAGAGGCATTAGTACAAGAGTGTGTGACCATTGTAATGAAAGATACTATGCAATTTGCACAAAATTTGCTTACTGAAGAAATGGAATTTAAGGAAAAACTATATAAAGCGCTCTCCATCTGTTCTAATCAAATCAATCAATCATTACATGAATATTTTTCACATTCGGCATTGGAAGATACAGTATTGCTGAAATTTTTGGTTGAAAACATTAATAAAATAAAAAAAGATATTTATAAAAGCTATATAGAATTGGGAAAACAAGAAAATGTGATAGATGATTCAATCTCAACTGCTACAATTTTAGATTTTATGGAAGCTATTAATAGTATTGAAATTGAATCAGATAAAATAAAAATAAAACAACAAGAATTACACAAACTATTTTTATATGGAATCATCGGAAAAAGTAAATAATTTATTTGTTTTTTAGAAGCCAAGCCATTCATCTCGAATGGCTTCTTTTTATTTTAGTTAATGTCGCTTTCCTCTTGTATGCGTTTCTTGGATTATGTTCATTTTATGTTAGCTTTAGTGATACTTATAAAGTTTTGAAATTAAATTGTTTGTATTTCAAAAGTTATTGACATCTTTTGCAAGTCGTTATACTATTGTTTTGAAATATTATTAGTTAAATTTCAAAATAGTAGGAGGGAAAAGTGTTGTTCGAACAAAAAAAAATTTCGAAAGTACAGATTGGGGATTTCAACATACTGATTTTCAGCAAATTGATTATGTATTGAATGTTGGGTGTGGCTGTCAAAAGGGCTGGTTGGAATGAAGAAAATTTTTATATTTGTGATTTTGGGAATGATTTTGTATAAACCAACAATGAATTATTTAATTGGACAGGTTTCACACCCTAAGGGAGCTATTGGATATATATTGACAAAAATTTGGAACAAAACCTTTGTTAATATGACAGACTGGGGATTACAGAATATTGAAATACAAATAGATGATCATATTTTAGATGTTGGATGTGGTGGTGGGGAAACAATTCATAGATTGGCAAATAAAACTACACAAGGGAAAGTATATGGAATAGATATTTCATCTGAAGCAGTTAAATCATCTATCGAAAAAAATCAGAAATGGGTAGAGCAAAATCGTACGGAAATTTTTGAGGCAGATGTAGCTTCACTACCATTTGAAGATAATACCATGGATAAAATAACTGCCATTCAAACTCATTTTTACTGGAGTAATCTTGAAAAAGGGTTTAGTGAAATACATAGGATATTAAAATCGAACGGTGTATTTCTAATAACTTGCGAAAAGGATAAGATTGAATATCACATGGATAACTATAAAAAAAGTAATGAATTAAAAGAATTACTAAAATCTATAGGATTTAGTAGTGTTATTGTTCATGAAGATGGGAATTGGATAAAATTTATTTGTCAAAAATAAGCCTGAATAAAGAAATGATTATAGACGGCAAATTTTTATGTGAAAAGGCAAGGAGATAAAACGTTAATACATGTCACAAGTGAGTCAAGTACAAAAATAACAAGGGAGAAAAAAGTATGGATACTTTAATAGTTAAAAGTAAGTCTTTTATTATCCTTGTCCTAGCGAAATTCATTTCCTCAATGGGGACATTTGTTCAAAGCATGGCCTTTGCATTGTATGTGATTGACACAACAGGGTCTAGTATTTTATTTGCATCAATTCTTATGGCTGCTTTGATTCCGAGAGTGTTACTTAGCCCATTTTGTGGTGTTGTAGTTGATTGGTTGAACAGAAAACGACTTTTGGTTACTCTGGATCTCATAACTGGTAGTTTACTGTTAATAATCGCCTTATTAATAGGAAGTGACGAGATCAGTTTGTCTATAATTTATGGTATAGCGATTGCGGTAGGGATTATGTCATCTTTTGATGAACCGATGGTGATGACGATTATTCCATCTATTTTCAAGGCGGAGAAAGATGTCGCCGCTGCAAATGCAGTGAATATGATTGTACTCGCATTAGGTAATATAATTGGTCCGATTTTGGGTGTACTAATCTATACTAATTTGGGTATTGCTATTGTGTTGATAGTGAATGGAATAAGTTTCCTGTTTGCGGCATTGATCCAACTCTTTATGCAAATTCCAACAGATAATGTATCTGACGAAAAGCGTACATTAAAGAAATTTAGAGTAGATTTTACTAAGGGTATTCGATATATTTTACAAGACAAAAGAATGAAAATAATTCTTTCATGTATCATTATTCAAAATTGCTTCTTCAATGGAGCTACTCAAGTAGGAATTCCTTTTATATCTAGAGTTGATTTAAAAGTTTCAAATACACAATTTGCATTTATTGAAATTATCGTCATTTTAGGAGTCGTTTTCGGAGCATCCCTGTCTGGCATTATTAAGAAAAAATTGACCACGGATCAGTTGTTTGTCAGAATGATTAATATTATTGGTCTAGCTTTCTTATGTATAGGTATTGTAGTATTTGGAATAATTAATAACTTGCAAATTAGCTTCTATCTAATATTGGCACTGTACTTAGTACTCGGTATTACATCGATTAACGTATCAATTGCGTTCCAAACCGAGTTACAGAAAGAAGTTGATAATAAATTTCTTGGAGGTGTTTCTTCTATAGTTATGGCTTTAATTATGGCATCAGTGCCGATTGGTCAGGGGGTATACGGGTGGATGTTTGAAGTTCTACCATCTGAGGTTCCGTTTATTATTTCTGCTGTTGTTATTCTTTTAATTGCATTCTCTTATCGTCAAGTAATGAAGAAACTACAATAAGATTCAAAAGAAAAATCCATAGAGTTTCAGTTTAATGAACTAAGTAAATAAGTATTGAAAATGACAAATTTTGGACTTGTTCTGCATTATAAAGTTTTGAATAATTTAATACGTTTGTGTAGATTTTTCCTAAATTTGTACACACAAAGAAGTGCAAACGAAAAAAAGCCCATGTTTATAAAAGGATTTCATAGTAAAGTGTTTTGTCTATGGATAATCCCATGATACTGATGTTTTTCAGTTTTAAGCTTTATATGATTTTATATTTGATAAGAAAATGTTACAGTATAATAAGGTGAACCCCTCAAATTTAAAAAGCTAGTTAAAAAATTGATTGTAGTCAAATGTGACTATATGCAGTATGATAATATTTATTATTCAAAATAGAAAAATAAGTGTCGGCTATTTGTTTAAAGAAATGATTGTCCAAGAAAAATGAATAGCCTTCAATAAAAGAGTTTTGAACGCATGAAAATATAGCAAGTGACCAAAAAGTGACCAATTACCATACGTCATCTAAAATAAGGTCGCTTGCTTTTGCTTTATCTTTTCGTCATCGTTTTTTTAGAAAGAACGTTTGGAGAAAAATGAGAAAACAATGTTTATACATAAACAAAATAATGTGTTAGTAGTTCCAAAAATTCAATATTAAGAATGCACTGATGAATCAAGAGTCTTTACATCAAATTTTAAATTTAATAAAAAATAAGTGATAGTATATTTTAATAAAGGATTGATTTGAGTATGAGTATTTCCATGAAGGATGAAATTTTAAAAAGAATATTAGCGGCTAATGGTGAAGCGGTTTCGGGTCAGGAGCTAGCAGATTCCCTTGGAGTATCCCGTACAGCTATATGGAAACATATGCAGTCGTTGCAGGAGGAAGGCTATACATTTGAGACGGTAAAGAAAAAAGGCTATGTGTTGACGGGTGTACCAAATAGCTTAAGTCCAACTCAAATTGAACTATTTTTAAATACGGAACGTTTTGGACGTGAAATTCATTATTTTGATGTTGTAGATTCAACACAAACAATCGCTCATAAGTTTGCACAGGAAGGCGCTCCGCATGGTACGATAATAATCGGGGAGGAGCAAACAGCTGGCCGTGGTCGTATGGCGCGTCCATGGGAATCTGCAAATGGCACAGGTATTTGGATGACCGTTATTGTGAGACCGGATGTTACTCCTCAGCAAGCTTCATCGTTTACACTTGTCGTAGCAGTTGCAGTTACGATGGCGATAAAAACATTATATAAACAAATTGAACCAGCTATTAAATGGCCAAATGATTTGCTCATTAACGGTAAAAAATGTACCGGTATATTAACAGAAATGCAGGCTGAGGCAGATTGTGTACAAGCACTGCTAGTAGGCATTGGTATTAATGCAAACCAGGTTGAATCAGATTTCTCCCCAGAAATTGCTAATATAGCTACGTCTTTACGGTTAGAAGCAGGTGAGGAAATTAATCGTGCAGCCCTTGTTGCATCTATTCTTCAATATTTAGAACAATTCACAGATTTATACGTGAAGGAAGGCTTTGCTAGCATTAAAAAGCTATGGGAACAAATGTCGTGTACTATTGGACAACGTATTGAAGTAACGACTCTACGTGGACGCTTTGAAGGCATTGCCAGTGGGATTACGGATGAAGGTGTACTACAGCTAACAGAGGATGATGGTACAGTGCGAACAATTTATTCTGGAGATATAAAAATTTTATAAAAACACAAACATTCACTTAACAAGAACGTATATTTTCAAATGTGAAAATATACGTTCTTTTTTAGAATTACAATTTAGTTTTGTATATTTTTTTCACGTTTGTAGTCTTGTCTAAAGAAGATCAGAGAAAGTATTAGTAAAACTATTGGAAGAAAAAAGAATCCAGAGTCATATTTAACTGAATACTCCATTTTTAGTCCGAACAAATAAATGAATAAAGTAAAAGAAACAGATAAAGAGATTGTTCCGCTATCGTTTTCATTACATGCCCTCCAATAAAAAATTTTTATTTACTTTTTTATCACTTTATTTATATCATTCCATACATAAATAAGCTCTTCTACTATTTTTCCACCAATTTTTATTTCTACGTTATTGACATATTGTGCACCATAATATTCATAGAAATCACGTGTTTTATTGTCGGCTAATACTTCAACAAATACTTTTTTGTATCCTTTTTGTTGAAAATAGGTGAATACTTCTTTGAGTAGTTTCTTCCCGATTCCCTTTCCTTGATATTCTTCTAAAAGATAGATAGAAGTTAAATCAGTTGCATTCGGTACTGAATTAGTTTTTCTTGTGCCACCGGTTGCAAAGCCGATTATTTCATCTTGTTCATTTTCTGCCACCAATACATAGTTCGTAGCGTCTGAAATATTTTTCTTCCAGAGTTCTGTGCGCTGCTCGTAAGATAAGTTATTCAAAAAATCATCTGGAAGAATGCCTTTATATGTTGTTCGCCAACTGTCAACATGTACTTTTCCGATACCTTGAGCATCTTCAATGTTTGCTTGTCTAATTTTCATTTTGCTCACCTCAATAATCGTATTTTCTATCAAAGATGATGCCGTAACTGACCTGATTCACCTTAGATTCTGCCTTCACATACAAGAACCGTACGAATATACTCATATGTGTATATGAATATTATATAATAAATGGAAAATTACAACTATTAATCAAATGAGGGAACTTAATCATATAAAAAAAGACAGAATCACAAAATGTAATTCTGCCTTATTAGTGAAGTAAATTGAATCGGTAGCTTATCTTTATTTCAACCTTAATTGTAAGTCACCATGTGAAATAGTTGCTTTTAGTTGGTTATCACCGTTATAAGATCGCGATACTTTGCTGTTTTGATCCTCGTCATCAACAGTAAGATCCCCTAAGTCAGTTTGTAATTCATAGCCAAGTTCACTCTTTTTATTTTGTAAATGCAGTGTAACATCCCCGAAGTTAGACGTAATAGTGGATTGACCATTTAATGTTCCATCAATGTTCATATCACCATGTTCACTTTCGGCAGCGAAGCCATTACTTGAAAATTGTTGTAGCTTCATATCACCAAATGATTGTGTAATCTCTGTTTTATCACCAGTAGTGTCTTTCAAAAGTATGTCTCCAAAATCTTCAATTAGCATTAACTCCTGATATTGCAAACCATGAATGGTTGTATCCCCAAAATTACTATTAAGGACAACGGTTTTCAGTTTTACATCTGCAGGCACATAGATTTTAATGGAAGGAGTTCTAAAGCTAGTAAATCCGAATTGAAAACGATTCTTCTTTTTACTCTTTGTTTCAACAGTTAATGTATGGTCTTTCATACTGTACGTCACATCATCAACATTAATAACATTTGTTTCTAATGCATAACGATCACTAGTAACTATTTCAACATCTCCGTAGGGATTAATAATATTGAGATTAGTGAAATCATCTAGTTCATAGGAATTGCTTACTAGTTTATTGTTCTCGGGCAGTTGGATACCTTCATCATTTATTTCAAAACTCCATTTTCCACCAGAGAAATAACCAACTAGTGCTAACAGTATGCCTAAAGCGATCATAGTAATGGCAATATGGGTATGTCGGGAAGTCATTAGTAACCCTCCTTCCGTTTCTTCGTGATTTTATGGAATAGTTTACTTAATGCTTCAACACAAACAATAACGATTGTTTTGATCAAACGAGCAACGATTGGGAAAAGTAGGATGCCCAAACCTGTTACGATAAAGCCAACACCCATAAAGAGTAATGCTGTTGGCCAGTCCTGAGTTAAAATGAAGAAGCCTGAAATAAGTGCAGCGATTCCACCGAAAAAGATACTAAGTACAGTTGCGAAAATAGCAATGATAACGCTGAATATAACTGCCCCAAATGAAAAAATAAGGGCTATAGCTACTACAAGTAACGGTAATGAAAGAGGGGCAGATAATATTGCTAGAATAATAAGCCACATCGCAGACACATTCTTCTTAGTCGAAGTTGAAGTAGCTTCTAAATCCTTTAAGGCATAGTCCGCCAATATTTGTGATGCAACATGAGAAGGGGAGCCTAGTTGTTGAATGACCCGCTGTTCGTTTTCCTCTCCTGCTTCATCGAAATATTCCTCATAATAGGCAAGCGCAGCATCAATCTCATGCGCTGGAAGGCGTTGTAATTTCCCCCGAAGCTTTTTCAAATAGCTTGCTCTATTCATCATATTTCCCTCCTAAAAGTACACAATCAACCATTTCTTTATACTGTTGCCATTCTTTTAATAGCTCTAGTAATCGTATGCGACCTTGCTCGGTAATTTGGTAATACCGTCGATTTCTGCCTTGATAGGGCTGATCGTAAGTTGTTAAGCAATTAGCTTTTTGTAAACGGCGTAATACTGGGTACAGCGTAGATTCTGATATATCCATTACGGATTGTATTTGCTGTGTTAATGAGTAACCATAAGCATCCTCTTTATCGACGATGGCGAGTACACAAGCGTCAAGTAAAGCTGAGCCAAGTTGAAATGTCATCTTTTCTCACCTCACAATGTAGAACTATACAACGTTTTATATTATACGTCGTATAGTATGGTGGAAGTATATTACAAATATCATTAATTGTCAATTTTCATAAAAAAACGCATGAGAAAAATAAAAATAATAGTTGTCACATTCCGTTGACAATAAAAGGTAAATTGATTACGATAAAATGACAGTAGTGTCATTTTTGATGTTTGGAGGTTGAGATAATGCCAAAGGTAAGCTATGAATATGTACAGGAAAAGAAAAACAGCATTTTAGAAGCGGCTATAGCAGTATGTAAAGTCAAGCCACTTTATGAAATTACGATGAGGGATTTTATTAAAGCGTCAGGAGTAAGTCAGGGTGGGATTTATCGTTATTATGCAGACTTGGATGAAATACTTATTGAGGTTATAAATCAAGTAAATGTTAATGCAGACTATAAACATATTATCGATGAAATTACGGATACGAGTAATTCTCCCACAAAAACAATCATTAAATTATTTAATTTTCTCGGAGAGTACATGAAGGAAAACGTATCAACAGTTGGCAAAATCCAATTTGAGCTTTCGATTTTATTTGCTAACAATCCAGATAGAGAAAAGAAAATTTTATCTGGCATTTATGAGCATGAAAGTGGGCAATATTTTACGCAACAAATTTTTCATTCAATCCATAAGGGCATTTCTTCAGGATGCTTTCAGCTTAAGGTTTCGATAGAAGATTTAACTACTTTTATCATGACATCCATTGATGGCATTGTGAGAGACGTTGTCTTGCAAAAATGTTACCGGATGTTCTCAAATGATCAAGTGCAGTTTGATGAGATTCGATTGATGAATACGCTTTGCAAATCCGTATTATTACTATTGGATGTGAAAGAAGGGGTGGATGAAAGTTGGGAATAGAGATAAGAAGATTTCTATTTTATACCTTTGCAACATCTTGGATCATATGGGGCAGTTTAGCCTTATTCACACAGCTAAATTTGCTGAAGTTTGGGAATGCAATATCATTGCTATTATTTATTCTCGGCGGAGTTACTCCTGCAATTTGTGAGATTTGGTTGAAAAAGAAATATTCGACTAAAGAAGAGTTCAAATCATTTATCCATAATGTAAAAAATCCTAAGCATCCTGTATCTTGGTACATATTTGCAATCGGATTAGCATTTGTGGCTTGTTTTTTACCAACGCTATGGGGCGGAGCAACTATGGAGAATCCAATGTATTTGGCGTTACTTGAATTACCAATCATGATTATTGGTGGAGGATTAGAGGAAATTGGCTGGCGTGGTTTTTTACAGCCTACATTACAAAAAAGATGGTCTCCCTTCATGAGTACAATGATTGTGGGTGTTATTTGGACAGTCTGGCATTTGCCATTATGGTTTGTCATTGGATCAAATCAAATGAACATGAATTTTCTATGGTTTTCCCTAACAGCTTTAGCGCTGTCCTTTTTATTAACAATTATTTACCTCTCCACTAAAAGTATTTTTCTCTGTATTATTTTCCACGCTTTCATTAATGCATTTTGGGATGTCTTTGTACCAGATACAAATGTAACGTCTGGTTTATTCACATTTTTATTTGCTCTGTTGCTATTTACAATGTTTGAAGTTTATCGAAAATCAAACTTTCAGAAACGAATGGTTTGAGTTTGGCATAGCTATTGATCGTAATTATTAGAAAATAATATTTGAAGATTACTAGGAGAATCTGTTATAGTATGTGCGAAGGGCAGTATCCTTTCGTGAACGGCACCTTCAAAACGCAAGTACAATTTACAAAAATATCTGCCTTGATCTTTTAATGACAGGGACGGAAGAAAACAAGCGTTCAAAAATATAACTTTATACAATGGAATGGGCAATGCTCTCAAAGAGATGTATTTCCTTATCCCTTTATTAAGTTATGGCCTCTAATCAACAACGAGAGGTGATTTTTGATGACGAACGACACCACCCTTCTGTCCATTTTAGGAACAGAGGGGTTTTTCTGTTTTCTTTCTTTAAAAAAGGAGGACTACATGATGAAAACGACTTCAGATTTTTTAAAGATGAAGGCAGCAGGTGAGAAAATTGTGATGCTCACTGCATACGATTATCCTGCTGCAAAATTTGCCGAGGAAGCAAGCGTCGATATGATTCTAGTGGGAGATTCACTAGGTATGGTAGTACTAGGCTATGATTCTACAATGCCAGTAACCGTGGCCGATATGGTTCACCATGCAAAAGCGGTGCGCCGAGGGGCAAAGGATACGTTTGTTGTTGTGGATATGCCATTTGGTTCATACCACGGTGATGTACACGAGACGTTGAAAACGGCCGTATCCATGATGCAGGAAACAGGTGCAGATGCACTAAAGTTAGAGGGAGCAGACGATGTTCTACCAGCAATTCGTAAATTAACGTCAGCTGGCATTCCGGTGGTAGCTCATTTAGGTTTACTACCTCAATCAGCAGGAGTGCTTGGTGGTTACAAAGTTCAGGGTAAAACAGCTGAACAGGCTAAGAAACTCATTGAAGATGCAAAAAAATGTCAAGAGGCTGGAGCATGTGCAGTCGTCTTAGAATGTATTCCGCATCAGCTAACAGAGATGGTATCCGCTAATCTCATTATTCCAACAATCGGCATTGGGGCTGGTGTTGAGGCTGATGGACAAGTGTTGGTTTATCATGACATGTTAAGCTACGGTTCACATCATGTACCAAAATTTGTGGAACAGTTTGCTAATATGGGTCAAGAAGCGAGCAGTGGAATTGCTAGTTACGTAGAAGCGGTCAAGGCAGGTACATTCCCTGCGCCGAAGCATTCCTTCACGATGAAAGAGGAAGCACTAGATCAGCTATATGGGGGCGTAAAGTAATGAAAGTCGTCACTACAGTCCAAGCATTAACCGTAGAAATCCAAGCGGCTAAGCAAGCTCAAAAAACAATTGGACTCGTTCCAACAATGGGTTATTTACATGAGGGTCATTTAACGCTAGCAAAAACAGCTCGAGCCGAAAATGATTTAGTCGTAATGAGTATTTTTGTCAACCCAACACAATTTGGGCCAGACGAAGACTTTGAAAGCTATCCACGTGATTTGCCACGGGATACCGCTTTAGCAGAGTCTGTCGGCGTAGATATTATTTTCGCACCGAGTATTGAAGAAATGTATCCGCATGATGGTGTTATTCGTATTCATGCGGGTGAACAGGCAACTATTCTTTGTGGAGCGAGCCGTCCAGGTCATTTTGATGGTGTTTTACAGGTTGTATCGAAATTATTTCACCTAGCACAGCCGACACGAGCTTATTTTGGACAAAAAGATGCACAGCAGGTTGCTATTATTGCTACGATGGTACGCGATTTTAATTTCCCTTTGGAAATGCGAGTAGTACCTATTGTACGGGAAAAGGACGGTTTAGCGAAATCCTCTCGTAATGTGTATTTAAGTGAAGCGGATCGTCTTGAGGCGCCAGCAATACATGAAGCGCTACAGCTTGCTCGTGATAGTTTTTTAGCGAATAGGGATGCAGCGAATGCGCTTGCAAAAGCAAAGGCACACATTGCAGCACGCACACACGGTCACATCGACTATATTGAACTATTAGCATATCCAGATTTAATACCTGTAACTGCTGAGACAGAGCAAGTGCTTATAGCTGCAGCCGTCTATATTGGTAAAACTCGATTAATTGATAATTGTATCTTTAATATGAAAGAAGGATTGTAATATGTTACGAATGATGATGAATAGTAAAATCCACCGTGCTACAGTGACACAAGCAGATTTAAACTATGTTGGATCTATTACGATTGATGAGGATATTTTAGATGCAGTAGGGATGTTGCCAAACGAAAAAGTGCATATCGTTAATAACAACAATGGCGCACGTTTTGAAACATATATTATTGCAGGGGAACGTGGATCAGGCGTTATTTGTGTGAATGGTGCAGCCGCACGCCTAGTGCAACGTGGAGATATTGTAATTATAATTTCTTATGTGTACGTAGATAACGAAGAGGCAAAAGATCATAAGCCAACAGTAGCTATTATGGGAGAAGGCAATACAATCAAAGAAATGATATCGTATGAGCCAGAGGCAACAGTGATGTGATTTCAGAGTAGCTATACAGGAGGATGTAGAGGTGTGTAATAAGCAAGATGTATTTCCATTAACTATCTAAAGATCATAGTATTTTTTGAAATATATAATTTTTTAAT
>NZ_JAQZSD010000098.1:0-11638 GCF_028674935.1 Lysinibacillus sp. CNPSo 3705
GAGGAGGCTCGGCGCTCGCCCGCGGAAAGCGAGCGGAATGCTTCGGAAAACAACAGTAGAGTCACAGTGCCAAATGAAAAAAGCGAGGTATTCAACGATATAATCGTTGAATACCTCGCAATGTGAGAAGATATAGACTTTTTCAGTGCACTCAGCCTAGGTCTTGGCATTTTTTATTATCCATGTTCATCCTCTTGCGTTGTATAGTCAATGGAATTAGCTATATCAACTAAAACTTCAGGTGTCACTTTATTTGAAACCCTTTTATCAATCCACAGCATGTATTGCCAATCTTCTCTTTTAAAAGCAAGAACATTAAAACCTGATATTTCCATATAAATGGAAGTCGTTCCGTTTTTCAACTTGAATGTCTTTACTATATTTTCTTTTTTAGACGGGAACTTAAACTCAATAGGTCGAACCGTTATTTTATAATAATGCTCAGGAAGCTGATGATTAATAAATGTCGCTTCAAAAAAATCATTCATATCATCATCAAGATCATTAAATCGACCAAAATGATGTGTAAAACTAATAGGAGGTACTCGAAGTGGTAGCTTTAGCCCTTGATGAAAGTGCCTTTCAAAATCGGAGGCAGCTGCTTCAACCGTTTTATAGCCTATCTCTGGATATATTTCTTCATAAGAACTGCGCGAATCATTGATATAGGCATCACTTGGTTGAGAAAATAATAAAAAACAGGAACTTAAGCAGAGAGAAAAAATTCTGTCCATTTTATCACCTCAGTATCACTTTACGTGTAGTTTTTCCCAACTCAATGAAATTATGTGTCAAGTTGTATTCTGTTATTTATTCATTATTCCTACGTATTTACGCGCGATATAGATAAAGAAAAAAGCAATTGTTCGCGTTAATAAGTTCGAACAATTGCCTTTTTAGTCTAAAAGAGTATATGTGCAACTAATGCTGCGATTGGTAGAGAAATAATCGTACGTATTAAGAAAATAACAACTAGATCAAAAAATTTAAGTGGAATTTTTGTCCCTAAAATAAGTCCACCAACTTCAGACATATAAATAAGCTGTGTTACAGAAACGACAGCAATTACAAATCGTGTAGTGTCAGCTTCAATCCCTGCTCCTAAAATTGAAGGTAGGAACATATCAGCAAAGCCAACAACCATCGTTTGCGCTGCCTCAGCTGCTTCCGGTAAACCAAGCACTGTTAAAATAGGTTCAAACGGCTTTCCTAAAAATGCAAAAACATTAGTGAATTCAGCAAGCATTAAAGCAACCGTACCAAATGCCATAACAACCGGTGCTACACCAACCCATAAATCCAAAACATTTCTAATGCCATCTTTCAAAAATTGACGTGGGTCACGATTTGCATGCGCAACAGTTAAAGCATTTTCTAAGCCATGTGACACAGAATTATAACCTTCTGGTAATTCCTCACGCGATAAATCTACTGGTGTTCCGTCGATATAAGTATCTTCCTTATTAGCCAGCGGGAAAATTCGTGGCATTACTACCGCTAACACAAGACCACAAAGAACTACTGTTAAGTAATATGGAATAAAATAGCGTGACAAATCCACTGTATCTAATACTACGATACAGAATGTGATAGATACTACCGAGAAGCTCGTTGCAATAATGGCAGACTCTTTTTTCGTGTAGTTCCCCATTTCATATTGCTTACTCGTCATCAGAACACCAATTGTTCCATCCCCAACCCACGATGTAAGTGCATCAACCGATGAGCGACCAGGGCTTTTAAAGAGAGGACGCATAATTTTTACCATCATCGTTCCGAAAAATTCAAGCAAGCCGAAGTTTGTTAAAAACGGTAATAGTAGGCCTGCAAATAAGAAAATCGTAAATAAAAATGTTACTAAACCACTGTCAGGGTCCATTAATAATCCACCAGTATTTTCATTATTAATCGCCGATGGTCCAAAATCAAAGACAACCATTGAGGCAAATACTAAACCAATGACTCTTATAATTGTCCAAAACCAATTGACATAAAATAATGTATCTAAAATACTAGGCTCTTTTGAATTATTTCGCGGAATAAATTTGGCAATGAGTGAACCAATTGCCGAAATCGCAAAAATAAATATAGTAAAATAACTAATAACCGGAGCAATAAAACCTGCTAGTAACTTTGCTAAAATAGCAATTGGAACTTTCCATCCATCTTCCGTTAAGACTGGTGTCATAAATAACAGGACACCAATAAGAGACGGAATTATGAAGAAAAAGTATGTAGAAGTAGGATATTTTTTCATCATTTAAAGCCTCATTTCTCTAGGTTTTCGAAGTTCTATATATCAAGCTTGTTAGTTATGGACTGATCAAATTTTACCTCGGCATAATTCCCGTCCGGAATCGGCTTTATGCTTGCACAAACCGAACTCCTTTGTGATTCCGTGACATCCGCCAAGAAATGTATATCTGGACTTTAATCAGTAGGAATTTTTTTATTCCTCACTGAAATATTAGTCTTTACCGATTAGGCATTTACGAGCCGTTAATCTCCCACTCTTTTTACTTTAGGCGAGAGCAATGTTACCTGATGCTTCTTTTTAGTACAGATAAATTACTGTTCGTTAATGCGCGGATAAAATAAAAAACATCCCTCTAAAAAGTAATAAAGGAATGCCCAAACATACTTTTTTATAATTAACATCCGCAATGCAAAATTTCTATTCATTAAGTCATAGCTATAAAATATCATAAACCAACAATACATCGGTTAATTCTACAACAAAATGCATTTTTATTCAATCCATAAAAATTTGTTATTGTGATAATTTTCTTCTAATTATCCACACTTCTTCTTCGTATCATTACCTTTCAACAATGCTCAATTTTACATTGTTTAAAAGAAGCCATTTGCACATTTGCGTCCGGACACTTTAAGTTCTCTCAGCGGGTGTCCAAACATCCTCTGAGGGTGAAACTCTCCATTAATCTATTGCCTAAGAGATTTAACCAGCCCTTAATAGGCATACAAATAGACCATACTGTCTTTCATCTCATATGTTAATTATGAACCACAACTTATCAAAACAGGAGGTTTTACCATGCATAGACGTATGCATCATCATCATCACCATGCAGGTCCACATTGTTGTCCACCACAGCATTGTCCAACTCAATTTGAACCACCACACTTTTGTCTACCAGAGGAATTTGTTCGCACTAATTACATCCATACGGTCGTACCTCATGTACAACCAGCACATATTACAACAGTTAACAAACATATAATTGATCATCAATATCATTTCCCTTGCACTGAATGTGTAGTGGAAGAATGTTGCGAAACTCATACACTTTGCGAGATGCCACCTGATCCTTGTCATATGCCACATCATCATATGGGACACCATCATATGGGACACCATCACATGGACCATCATCATATGTGCCATCATATGGGTCATCATATGGGTCATCATCATATGGGCTATTAAAAAATATGCGATGGGGTTAGAAATACCTCATCGCTTCATTTTTTTATAGCATACTGCTTACCTACTTCTATCTTTACTATTGATCATAAGAAAAACCGAGCACCTTTACTAGGTACTCGGTTACTATTTTTAGTACATTTTTAAATATTGATCGCGTTCCCATTGGTGTACGGTTGTACGATACATGTCAAACTCGATTTCTTTTGCCTCTTTAAAGTTTGCATAGATATGCTCACCTAAAGCTGCTTGCGCTACTTCATCTTGAGCAAGTAATACTAAAGCATCGTCCAGTGCTGCTGGTAAGTTTGCGATACCATTCGCTTTACGCTCTTCATCAGACATCACGTAAATGTTACGGTTAATAGCTGCTGGAGGTGTTAAGCTACGGCGAATACCTTCAAGACCAGCTTCTAAAATAACAGCCATCGCTAAATATGGATTAGCAGATGGGTCCACAGAACGCACTTCTACACGAGTTGAAAGACCGCGTGCTGATGGGATACGGATAAGTGGTGAACGATTTTGAGCTGACCATGCTACGTAACATGGCGCTTCATAACCCGGTACAAGACGTTTATAAGAGTTAACTGTAGGGTTTGTCACTGCTGTGAAGCCTTGAACGTGAGCAAGGACACCTGCCATGAATTGCATCGCCGTTTCAGAAAGACCTAGTTCAGTAGATTCATCGTAGAATGCATTCTCTTTGCCTTTAAATAATGAAACGTTGAAGTGCATACCAGAGCCTGCTTCACCGAATAATGGTTTTGGCATAAATGTAGCATGTAAACCGTGTTTACGAGCAATTGTTTTAACAACTAATTTAAACGTTTGGATATTGTCACAAGCTGTAATTGCATCTGCATATTTAAAGTCAATTTCATGTTGTCCTGGAGCTACCTCATGGTGAGATGCTTCAATTTCGAAGCCCATTTCTTCTAGCTCTAATACGATATCACGACGGCAGTTTTCGCCAAGATCAGTTGGTGCTAAGTCGAAGTAACCACCGTGGTCATTTACTTCTAGTGTCGGTTCACCTTTTGCATCTAATTTAAATAAGAAGAATTCTGGCTCAGGCCCTAAATTGAAGCTTGTGAAGCCCATGTCTTCCATTTTCTTAAGGATACGTTTTAAGTTGTTTCGTGGGTCACCAGCAAACGGCTCGCCTTTAGCAGTGAATACATCACAGATGAAACGTGCTACTTTCCCTTTTTCAGAAGTCCAAGGGAACACTACGAAAGTATCCAAATCAGGATATAAATACATATCTGATTCTTCGATACGTACGAAGCCTTCAATAGATGAGCCATCAAACATCATTTTGTTTTCTAGAGCTTTGTCTAATTGGCTTACAGGAATCTCAACATTTTTGATTGTGCCAAGAATATCTGTAAATTGTAGACGAATAAAGCTTACGTTTTTTTCTTCGATTAGACGTTTAATGTCCTCTTTTGTGTATTTACCCACAGTTTTCCACACTCCTATAAAATGTCTAGCTTTTTTATCATTAC
Organism: Lysinibacillus sp. CNPSo 3705; assembly: GCF_028674935.1. Lineage (NCBI taxonomy): Bacteria > Bacillati > Bacillota > Bacilli > Caryophanales > Bacillaceae > Lysinibacillus > Lysinibacillus sp. CNPSo 3705. The sequence goes on from NZ_JAQZSD010000098.1 coordinate 4,957, forward strand.
CCTACCCTATTAATAAAGTAATTAACGATGTTGCTTTTTATTAATAGAATCGAGATAAATCCCCACGACGGATGGATGATTTTTGCATGCGCTGCGCTTGAAGCATTTCCTCACGCATGATGCGACGCAATTCTGAGTCACTTAAATTTTGTTCATCTGTTGAAACAGGTTCATTCTTTTTAGCGAACAGCTTTTTAATTTTTGCCATGTTCATACCCTGTTCCAAGTAATCTTTTATTTCTAGCAATACATCGACGTCATTTAATGAAAACATTCGACGGTTACCTTCTGTTCGGTGCGGCTCAATTAAATGGTGTTCTTCATAATAACGAATCTGACGTGCCGACAGCTCGGTCAATTGCATTACGATATTCATAGATAATAACGGCATAGTTCGTCTAATTTCACGACTCATTTAAGTCCCCTCCAATACCTGCTAATAATATAACGAAAAAATTACACTGTCAACCACTCATGTAAGGTTTCCTGACATGTGTTAAAATATTTTTTTCGAAATGACAATAATTATAAAAAATGAAGATTATTATCCTAACGTGGAGATTGATTTCCGTTCCGACTTGGTGCTTCCCCCGGGGCGCCCGATGTCTTAATACATTTCTACGTCTTTTCATCTATAAATAAAAAACTATTCAAAATAGAAATTTTGAATAGTTTTTTATTTACCTATTTTTGGATTTTTTGAACAGCACTACAAATTGCAAATTTTACGTGTTCGTATGTTAACCCACCTTGAATAAATGCTGTAAATGGCGGACGAATAGGACCGTCTGCTGTAAGCTCAATACTAGAACCTTGAATGAATGTTCCAGCTGCCATGATGACATCATCCTCATAGCCAGGCATATAAGCGGGCTCAGGTGCATAGTGCGCATTAACTGGTGAATTCGCTTGAATTTCACGGCAAAAGGCAATCATTTGTTCTGCAGTTTGGAAAGAAACCGATTGAATTAAATCTGTACGATTAGCATCATAGCTGGGTGATGTAATCATACCAATTTCTCCTAGCATAGCAGCCGTGAAAATCGCACCTTTTAAAGCTTGAGATACAACATGTGGTGCAAGGAAAAATCCTTGATAGAAATCACCAAGCGTATTTAATGTTGCTCCTGCTTCAGCACCTATACCTGGTGATGTCATACGATAAGCACATTTTTCTACTAAATCTGCACGGCCAGCAATGTAACCACCAATTTTCGCTAAGCCACCGCCAGGATTTTTAATGAGTGAGCCTGCTATTAAATCAGCCCCAACCTCTGTCGGTTCCTGTGCCTCAACAAATTCACCGTAGCAATTATCAACGAAAATAACTGCATCCGGTGCTAATTCACGGATTTTTGCACACATGTCTGTAATTTGCGAAATGGTAAAGGATGGGCGTGTTGCATAGCCCTTCGAACGTTGGATAGCAATCATTTTTGTGTTTGGTGTAATTGCAGCTGCAACACCTTCCCAATCGATCGCTTGATTATCGATTAAATCCACATGGCTATAACCGATTTTATAATCTTTTAACGAGCCAGTATCTTTATCGCCACCATCCACTATTGATTGCAATGTATCATAAGGCTGACCCGAAATATAAAGTAATTCATCACCCGGACGTAGTACTCCGAATAAGCTAAGTGTAATTGCATGTGTACCAGAAATAATTTGCGGACGTACAATGGCAGCCTCCGCTCCAAAGACCTCTGCATAAACTCGTTCTAGATTGTCACGCCCCTCATCATCATAGCCATAACCATTAGACGGGTGCAGATGATAGTCACTTACTTGATGCTTTCGGAACGCGGCAAGCACTTTTTGTTGATTGAAGAACGCCATGTCTTCTACCTTTGCATGAAAAGGGCGTACCTTTTCTTCTATTTTAGCAGCTAATGCTAGTGTTTCTTCTGATAAATTGGTTGTAAAAGTCATACTGTTCTTCTCCATTTCACATTTGTTCAAATCTTATCTTAACAATTTGTGAGCTTGCCTGCAAAGCTTGCTAATTTCATTAGGCACTAAGATCAGGACTCGGCATAATTGCGTGACATCCAACGAAGGCTTTCATTTCTTTTTAGCGATGCTTTTGCGACAGGCACAGGGTGCTTGGATACCTTGAAGTAACTTAAATCCGCATTTATCTCATCCACCTATAGTGCTGGGATATTTCTGTAACTGCCGTTTCACTTACGTTACACAAAACATTTGCTGAAAAGAAGTTGAATTACGAACTTAAAGTTTTAATTCTGCTATAATAAAATATTTAGTATCTGATAATTCCAAATCATAAGTCGATGCTTTTTTTGCGAAAACTTGTAGATACAGTAACTAATCTACAACAACATAAAATGATTTATTCACATAAGGGGTGAAAGGGTTGGCTTGGGAGGTTTTTAGTATCATTGGCACAATTGCCTTCGCAATTTCCGGGGCAATAATTGCAATGGAGGAAGAATACGATTTATTCGGTGTATATATACTCGGTATCGTAACTGCTTTTGGTGGTGGAGCTATACGAAACTTACTTATAGGTTTACCTGTAACAACACTGTGGGGGCAGGATAGAATGTTCCAAATTGCCATTGCAGCTATTACGCTCTTTTTTTTATTTCCACATCGACTCATTCAGCATTGGCATCGTTGGGGTAATGTCACTGATGCTATTGGATTATCGGCATTTGCGATTCAAGGTGCCCTTTATGCTGTGAAGCTCGACATGCCTATCAGTGCAGTTATTGTAGCTGCTGTCTTAACAGGGTCAGGTGGTGGAATTATTCGCGATTTATTAGCTAGACGACAACCATTAGTCCTCCGCGAAGAAATCTATGGTGTTTGGGCAGCATTAGCCGGGCTTATCATAGGACTTCAACTATTTTCAGGGGATATCTTTTTATATGTATTATTTGGTGTGATCACAGTACTAAGAATACTTTCATATATGAAGAAATGGCGTTTACCGTTACGGAAGTTGAATCGAGCATAGTTATACTGTTGCATAATAAAAGCCCAAATCTGAGATTTGGGCTTGAATTTTTAAATTCATTTTTTCTTAGCGGTTCTATCCACGACTTCGGCTGCTCTATCCACGATTTTGACGGTTCTATCCATCACTTTGGCTGTTCTATCCACGACTTCGTTTATCACACACCGTGATCCGCGTAATAAAGTTACTTTTTCAACAGCAACATTGCTTCTTCTAAAGTAGCCATATTTTTCATCATAGAGCACGCTGCGTCCAAAATGGGAAAGGCTAAAGCTGCACCAGAGCCCTCCCCCAATCGCATATTCATCTGTAACATCGGTTCAACTCCTAGCATGTCAGCGGCAATTTTTGCACCTGGTTCTTCAGAGGCATGCGAAGGAATGATATAGTCTTTTACGTTAGGTTCAAGTTCATAAGCGATAAGGGCAGCGATGGTAGAAATGAAACCATCAATAACAACAGGTTTACGATGTGCAGCGGCAGCAAGTATCACCCCAGCCATAGCACCTATTTCTAATCCACCAACTTTTGCAAGAATATCTATAGCATCATCACGATTTGGTTCATTTAATGCAATAGCATCATAAATGACTTGTACTTTATGCGCTATCCCCCCTGGTCCAACACCTGCACCAAAGCCTGTCACTTCATTCGGATGACATTCACAAAGAACCGATAATATGGCAGCACTCGGTGTTGTATTACCAATACCCATTTCACCTGTCCCGAGTACATTTATCCCATTTTTTATTTCTTCCGTAGCTACTTCAATTCCTACTTCAACAGATTGAATGGCTTCTTCCCTTGACATAGCAGGGCCCTTTGCCATATTGTCCGTGCCATATTTAATTTTTTTTACGATAACACCAGCATCAAGAGGAATATCTTCTTTTACGCCAACGTCAACTGTAACAATTTTTGCATCTGTGATTTTTGCGATAGCACAGACACCAGTTCCGCCTCTAGGAAAATTTAATGTTTGAAAGACTGTCACATTTTGTGGATTAGATGTTACCCCTTCATCACAAACACCATGATCTGCTGCACAGACAATAATTGCTTTATTATCAATCGCAGGAAATAGTTCGCCTGTAATTCCGGATAGCTGCACAGCAAGGGCCTCCAGTTTCCCCAAGCTTCTAGGTGGCTTGCAAAGTGCATCTATGCGTTCCCGTGCCTTCTCCATCATTTTGTAGTCAGCACTTTGAATGTTGTGAATCGTCTGTTGTAATAATTGCATTGAAAATTTCCCCTTCCTTTTTTGCCCTTGTAACTTGAAGAATGATTTAGAGAAAAAATAAAAAGCCTGTAGTTTATTCCATAACAAATAAACTACAGACTTTTCCATCGTCTATATAACCGAAGCAGATAGGCAGGTCTCCTGGCTCAATTTCAACATTTCATAGAACCTTCCCAGAACGATGCTAGTGGCATTCTCTATGAAACTCCCTTTTACAGTGGTGGGACCGCTAAAGCTTTTCACTTTATTCCCTATTCTCCCGCAATGGGCACCTAATGCTTTTATGCAATTACTTTAAATCTACGTCAAAGTAGTTTTTGTGTCAATATATTAGTGGAATCGCATATTTCTTGCCAACTTTTCTTAGTCTGACTTTCCAAGTGACTCAAGAATCAGCCGGGACAAGAAAGCGAATATTATATCTCATATTCACGTAATCGATCTATTGTGTAAGGTTTTATTTAAACAACTTTTTTTCATATCTCTCGAAAATCTTTAATAATTGACAAATATATAATAGTTAAGTAATATTAACTTAACCAAAACCTTTAAAATGAATTAGGGATGATACATCTGTGCATGACTATTTAATAATTACAGACAAAATTAATCAAAAATTCGAACAATTCAAGTTGTTAGTTTTACAAGAAACCAAAGAGGTTGAGGAACTAGCGAACTTTCACTTAACGCCTCAACAAGAAATTATTATGTCTTATATCATTCACCATGAGCCGGTCATTGCGAAAGATATCGCAAATCATTTTGATATTTCCAAAAGTGCAGTTAGCCAAGTAATTTCAAAGCTCGAAGAAATGAAAATGATATATCGTCAAGAGAATTCAATCAACCGTAGAGAGACCTTTATTTATCTTGGGGAAAAGGGCAAAGAGTTTCATCAGCTTCTAAAAAAAATTGACGACATTCTTGTAGAAAAATATTATTCGAAAGTAAGCTTAAAAGAGTTAAAAAATGTTCTTGATACATTAAGTAAGATTGTCGAGTCTAAAAAAGACAATGAGCGTTAAAATATAATCTCCTTTATAGTAGGTGGACAAGCAATCGCCTCTCACCTACCAAAAGGAGTTTTTCTTTTTGGATGTCCTAAACTAAGGAGATACAACTGTTTAGTTAACCAAACTTAACTATTTATTATTCTCATCCGTTAAATCACTTTTTATATTAGTTTTATAATAGTAAAACTTATCTTCCTTTTTCTCTTTATTAAGCAATACATCAGGATCTGCACCTTTCACATAGTGATCAAAGAAAGCCAATATATAGCGATTCATTACTTGATGAAATTGATTTACGTCAATATTCCATGACAATAAAGGAGATAGGAAGGGGAAATCTGTAAACGTATAATGATCTCCTGCGATAAAAGTAAGCATAAAAGTGTCTCCCTTTATTCCCTCTTTATAGTGAAAATCAGCAAGCTCTGTAATTTTATTATGATACTTTTGAAATTCCTCCGAGGTGATATTCGTATATTGAATTTCTTCATCGGATATATAGAGATAGTCTTCATTTAAAATAAACATAAAAGGTTGTTCAAAACCTGAGCTGGCCACCGGTTCATGTAAAGGTCCATCTATGTTGATTCCTGCAGAAATCCGACTATCATCCAACAATGCTTGAGCAGCTGTCGAACCTCCATATGAATGACCAAATATGCCGATTCTGTCCATGTCCATCTTTCCAGTAAATAAACCCCGAGGATCCTTATCATTTATCATTGATAATTGATCTAGCGCATAGCTCATATCTTTTGATCGTGTTTTAACATCTTTTTCGTCTTCAATATTAAATGAATAAGAATATGCGTCTGTTTGGTTCAAGATTTCCCGACCATCTGGGAACTTCGTATAGGCTGCATCATTTATATGGTCAACGCTGACACCAAAGTATCCATGACTTGCTAATTCCTCCATTTGGGAGTAACTTTGCATTCTAGTACTGCCAAAGCCGTGAGAAAATAATAGAACCGGATATTTATCTTCTTGATTGGATACTGCTATATCTTTTATGCTGTTAGTTTGTCCATACTTCAAATACTCAAATAAAAAACGTGGAACAGAAAAAATGAATTCCATCGTCCCCGACCATTCTTCGTAAGGAAAGGATTCATAATGACTATCCTGTGCACCATCTTTTACCTCTACCGGATACCATATTTGTATCATTAATTCATGAGCTTTTTGTTCCGAGTCATGTCTGGATTCGTCTATCAAATACCTTGAGTTCATACCTACTTCAAAAGAACCTAAAGGCTTTGGAAGATGAAATACAGGCATGATCGTGACTAAACCGAAGCTGCTGAACGAATAAATGAAAATAAACAAAATATATAAAAGCTTTAAAATGTACCCTTTGTAAAGGACATTTAAAAAAAGGTTAGGCATCTTTTTGAAGCTGCTGTCTGTATTTTGCAGGCGGCAGCTTTTTTAAATTCCATT
>NZ_JAQZSD010000099.1:0-11332 GCF_028674935.1 Lysinibacillus sp. CNPSo 3705
ATTCAAGGTGCTACAACGATATTCGCTGTCAATTTGAAACGGATATTAAAGCTACTAAACGAAAATGAATAAGGAATAGAGACAGAAATAAGGCACTTCTTGTTCAATTTTGAACAGGAAGTGCCTTATTTTTATCTGAAAAAGGTTCGCTATTATAAAACCGTAAGTTTTTCAGTACCCACGGGATGCCCCAACTGTTTTTTATTTATACATGTGCTACTTTTTTCGCTTTTATTTTTAATAAACGTATTAAATAAATGATAAAGACTACAACTAGCGAGCCTGCTCCAGTTAGATAGACAGAAGAATAGCCTACTTGCACGGCCACCATTCCTAAAATATAAGAGCCAAGCGCAATACCAATGTCAAACATCGTAAAGAACGTTGCTGTTGCATAACCGCTGCGTGTATGTGATGTAGACTGTATAGCTAATGCTTGTAAGCTTGTAGTTACTGCCCCATAGCCAAATCCAATAAAAATGGCTGCCAATAAAAATAGTGCTGGTCCTGAGACAAATGCGAGCATAACAAGACCGATAGCAAAGAGTATAATACCAGGTATAATAACAAACTGCGGCCCTTTTGTATCATAAAGTTTGCCTGTATATGGACGTGTAATAAGCATTGCTGCGGCAAAAACTGCATAAAATAGACTCGCTACAGCCATTAAATCTTTTTGCTGAGCGTAGACTGATAAAAACGATAAAACACTCGAATATGAAAAAGCTACTAAACTAGCAATCGCTGCAACTGGAAGTGCACGATATTCAAATAAATCATTAAATTTAAATGTCAATTTACCCTGATGATCTGACTTAGATAAATCATCAGTATTTATCGTTACAGCTAAAATGCCCCCTGCTAATATACAAATACTCATCACAATAAATAGCACATTAAAGCTACTATATTGAATAAGCAGCAAACCGATAAATGGTCCAATAACTACTGCTAAGTTAGTAGACATTGCAAAATAGCCTAGCCCTGCGCCTTTTCGATTGGCTGGCACTATATCTGCGGCTAAAGAGCCAGCTGCTGTTGTAATAACACTAAAAAATATCCCTTGAATAAAACGTAATCCTAGTAAAAGTCCAAAAGGATGAATAAATAAATAGAATACTGTACATAAAAAATAGCCTATTATTGATATAACTAAAAGCTTTTTCTTCCCAAAAACATCTAATAATTTACCCGAAAAAGGACGAACTATAATAGCTGATAATAAAAATCCTGATATTAACAATCCCGCTTCCTTGTCTGTCTGATGCAACTCACCGATCGCATATAACGGCAAAGTCGTTACCAATCCATAAAAAACAAAAAATACCGAGATATTTGTTAAAAAGAGACTAATAAACCGTTTCGTCCATATTGTTGTATTCCCCTCTTGCTGCACGTCTATCAACCTTTCATTTTTTCCAATAAAATTATAAATTGCTGTTGTTCTTCAACAGTCAATGCCCCTACCATTTCTTCCTCAAAAGCTAAGATGGTTTCAGTGATAGCAGGCAAATGTTCCTCTGCATATGGTGATAAAGTAACGATTTTTTCACGTTTATCTTCACCATCCATTCTAAGCACCCAACCTAAAGCCTCAAGTCGAGTAATTGCTCTAGTTATACTCGGTGCCTCAACATTTAAATACTTCCAAATTTGTGTTAATGTCATTGGCCCATGATTATGTAAGCAATATAAAATAGCCCATTGTGAGCTATACAAGTCGTGCTGTTTCAGTACTTCATTTAAACAATTCGTTAAATAACGACTTTTTTGGAATAAAGCATGAAAAATAGGATTCATGTTAGCGTCCTCCCCATTTATTTACCTAGCTAAATAAATACTATACGCTTCATTTTTTTCGCTGTAAAGTGTTTGAAGTTTTGATGGCGCATAACCACAGCGACTTACGTATTTGTACATCAGTGATTAGCTTACATTTTATCAGCGATTTTCTCCGACGTACTAACTATCAGAAGGGAATTTTTTAAAAGTGTCGAATTAAGCTAATAGATTACAAATAAAGGAGATGGAAGCATGGAGAAAAAGGTATTAATACTTGCAGGAGACGCAGTTGAAGCATTAGAAATTTTTTATCCTTATTACCGTTGTCTTGAGGCTGGCTATGATGTAACGATTGCAGCACCATCCGCAAAAAAATTACAGACTGTATTGCACGATTTTGTCGAAGGTATCGATACATACATCGAGCGTACAGCATATGGCATAGAAGCACACGCATCCTTCGCAGAAGTAGATCCAGCACAATTTGACGGACTCATCATTCCTGGTGGACGAGCGCCAGAATATATTCGATTAAATGAACATGTTCCAGCACTAGTGAGCCATTTCTTTGAAAAAAATAAACCAATCGCTGCTGTATGTCACGCAGCTCAAATATTCGCGACCATCCCAGAAAAATTGAAAGGACGTGAACTAACAGCCTATATTGCCTGCAAGCCCGAAGTTCAAGTAGCAGGTGCAACGTATATCGATTCTAATCTTCATACAGACGATAATTTAATTAGTGGTCATGCATGGCCAGATTTACCTGGCTTAATGCGAGAATTTATTCAAAAGCTAGAAAACTAACGGAATGAGGATGCCTGAAAGCAGGCATCCTCTTATTTTATGGAGTGGTTTCTTGGAATTCAATTTTCACTACTTTCTTTGTATTGGTGTCATATTTAATTCGAACATGTACACCGAATTCCTTGTCACTTTGCTTTAGCAAAAGTTTAAATTTTTCAATAGTGGCATCTTCAACAACCTCGCTTCCCTCATACAAATAATCGAGGATTTTTGCTTGAGGGTATTTTGCGTGTGTCTCTTTTATCGCTACTTTTCCCCATTGAGCATGAGCTGGAATTCCCTGTTGAGCATAAGTAATCGTTGGAGTGATGAATACAGTAAACAAGACAAGAAAAATGCCAAGTTTCACATAAAATTTTCGCAAGTTCATCAACCTTTCAATTTTTTTGGTATAAAGTAGCCAAAACAGCAAAAAATAAGTGCTCCTTAAGCATTCTCAACCTTAAGGAGCAATTTTCATTATCTTTTACTGGATTGTTTTGGTTGTTGAGGATTGTTATGAATTACTTGATTAAATTCTGCTGAATATTCTTCACGATCATTTCTTTTATGTGTATCTTCTTTCTTTTTCTTTTTGAAGCTCGTTTTATTTTTCTTTGCCATTATTTAAGCCCCCAATTTCGGTTATTTATTTTTGTTGGACTGCTGATTTTTCTTATGGTTCGTTTTATTATCTTTATTTTTGGCTTTCGCATCAAATTCTGCAGCGAATTCTTCATTGAGATTGTCATTCGGGTTATTGTTATTACTATTTGATTTATCGAGGTCTATTTTTTTGTAGGTATCAAAAGGATTATGCGTTCTCACATTCATTGTTTTATTGTTGTTTTTGTTGTTTCTATTGGTGTTTCTATTGGCCACGGATATTCACCTCCTACATGTAATGTGCTCAGGATAAAAGGTTTTATGCTTTGGGGATAACTGCAGGCATTACTAAAAGGTTTCCAGTCCAATCAATTTTCGCCTTGGTATAATTGCGTCCGAATGAGGCTTTGGGCCAACATCGCGAAAGCGGCATGAAGTTGGTCACACAGTCCTGTGTTGTTGTTTTGTTGTTGTTTACGCTTTCACACAGACAAATTGCCGCAGGATGTGGCGTCTTTTACAGTAGTTGTTTGGAAAAACGAACCACATCTGATTCGTTCAGCTCTTCTTTCCGTCGCTCTGTTTTCATCCTCCTTATACGTAGAACTCTTCTACGGAATGAAGATAAAAAAAATGCACATCACTAACTTTAATTAGTAATGCACATTGTATTTAGACAATCGTATATTCAGTTATATTTAATAATGCACCAACTGCACCTGAAAAACCGTGGTCATTAATAAAGACAGGTGTATGCTTTTTCGTACGAGTGTAATTGGCAATAACACGTGTAAGATGATCATTATTACTTAAAGTTGAGCCAATATAAACGATATGTTGAGCATTTTTTTCTTCAGCATATTGAATACTAAGTGTGGTAATAACCTCACCTACTAGTCCTTGTACAGTTGCAATAATATCTTCTGTTGGATGTTTGATGGATTCCGTAATACCAACTTTCCCAAAATTACTAGCTGTCAGTTGCCCATCAATAGGTGTGTCCATCCCTTGATAAATATCCTTTACTAGTAAATCAATCTCTTCTCGATTACCTTTAGAGGCCAGTTCTCTTATTTCATTGTAATCCGTGATGCCAGTTGTAAGCGCTGACAATCCAATCAATGTTCCACCACCAACGCCAGTACCACCAACACGAACATGCGTATTATCTTCCATATAATGAATTGAAGTACCAGTACCAATATTAGTAATCATACTTCTCTCAAAGAAGTAGCCCTCTTTATGCAATAAAAATCGAACGCCCTTCAATGTGGCTTCAAACTCTACTATATAATGAATCGATTTCATTGTTTTGATGACATCCAGTAATTGTTCTGTACGCCCTCCCGTAACTCCAATATCCTCAATATCTGGATGATTAATAATCCAATTCTGCACTGCTAGCAAATCATTTGACGGGAAAGTTATTAAAACGAGCTCATTATGCTCATCTAAATAAGCAACTTTTGTCAATGTTCCGCCTGCATCAATACCTATAGCCTTTGGCATACCATTCTCCTTTGACTTTACGTACAATCTCTATTTCAGATGGTGAGATATATACTAGATTTTGCTTGTATTCAAGAGGCGATTAGAAGCCCGTTGAATAACGTTCATGCCTCCACAAATATCACGGATTTTGCAAGGAGTTATTGTGCCAAAATCCGATGTATTGTATTTCAGTACCGAAAGTAAATCAACTGCTACAATTACTCGAAAAGTGAAGTTGTATCTCTGTCCTTCCTAAACTTTAACGCTGTTGAAATAAATGTGCAATAACTTAGCAAACTTTCATGAAAAAAAGACGAAAAATATCAATTTTTTTCTATTAATCACACGATTTTCGTCGCATTTTTATAACTTTAACATTATTCTACTATAAAAACACAAAAGAACTGAAAATGCAATGACACTCAGTGCATTATAGTTTCTAGTTAAAAATTAAAAGTTGAGCGCTAATTCCTGAAAGTGTTCTGATAAAACTAAAAAACGTATGTCATATGAACTAGTTGATGGCGACTCCTAGGGGAATTAGCTGATATCTTCCAAAAGTTCGCTTCTTGAAATCAATTTTGCTATTGAAGTCCTACCTATAAAAATTGCAATCTCGTTATTCGTTATTAATCCCCACTTTGTCTTAATTTATACCATTTGAAAATAGTTGATTATAAATTGAACAATCTGTTTTATCTTTCATCATTTTTACGATACGATATACTATAGATGTGTGACCATTTGAACGGAGGAATACAAGTGAAAGATCAAAAAAAACTTTATAAAGAAGCGATGCAGGTTTTAAAGGAAACTAGTCGCACTTTTTATATACCGATTACTTTTTTAAAAAACGATTTAAAATTATCTGTGGCAGCCGCGTATTTAGCAATGCGTGCCATAGATGAAATTGAGGATCATGAAAACCTTTCTAATGACGTAAAATTCGATTTACTTAATGCAACAAGTGAGTTATTAAAGGAATCATTTAATGCTGATGCCTATGAAGCATTATTAGCGCCATATGTAGATCAGCTACCTGAAGTATCTCTTCGTTTAGCAGATTGGCTAACGTTTTGTCCTGAGGGCTCCCGTAAAATTGTCCAAGCTTCAACAAGTGAAATGGCATTTGGGATGGCAAAATGGGCAAAAGCAAACTGGCAGGTGCATACGCGAGAGGATTTAGATGATTATACATACTACGTTGCAGGGCTTGTTGGGACAATGCTGTCTGAGCTTTGGGCGTGGGGTGCTGACATTCAAACAGATCGCGATTTAGCTATTGGCTATGGCCGTGGTCTCCAAGCAGTCAATATTTTACGTAATCAGCATGAGGATATGGACGAGCGCGGAGTAAGTTTCGTTCCTGATGGCTGGACACGTGAAGATTTATTTGCATATGCAGAGGAAAATCTCGCGAAAGCGGATCTTTATATGAAAGATATTAATAAACGTACTGTATTATTATTCTGTCGTCTACCACTTGCATTAGCCCATAAAACATTGAAGGCAATGCAAGAAGGTCGTGAAAAAATGTCACGAGCAGAAGTAGAACAAACAGTCGAAGAGGTACAGGCTGACTAAAACTTATACCATTTAAACAGCCCCAGTATGAGAAATTCTCGTACTGGGGCTGTTTTAGTTATACGGACTGAACTAGATTAACAATCATTTCATAACTAAAAAAGACTGAAAGCATCGTTAACAACATAAATACTACCTTTTCAGCTTTACTACCCGTTTTTATAGTCATAGGTAGACGTACTGAAATGGATACTGGGAAGAACAGCTTAACACCCTTCTTCGTCCCCATATCAAGGAAAACATGACTTGCCATCCCTAATAAAATGCCTAGTGAAATGGATTCGTAAGGTATAAACGTATGTAGTAACATCCCTACTAGAAATAAAAAAAGCAAACTATGTGTAAATGAACGATGTCCAAACAAAGTATTGACGATCTTTGAAATAACGGGAAACTTCCTCCCGATTTTGCTGCCTCCATGGCAAATATCTGGAAGTAATGCACCGATAACGCCCGCTCCTACTAAAACAAGTGGATTATCATTAGAAATTTGTGCAAAAGCAAGGCTAGCAGTGATGCCCCCGATAATATGTGTATTCCCTTGCATTATTTACTTCTACTCCTTATATCTCTATATTTTTACCCTTCTTAATTTAACACACCCCAGCGCAAAAGGGAACATATATTCCGAACGTATAATCCCTTTTTTGTTAACAAATAACTTTCATATCAAATTAAAAATATCAGAAACATTTCAGGTTCTTATTGTATATATAAGGTATTTAGAGATAAAAATGAATATTGGAGGTTATTTATGAAATCTATCAAAGGAATTTTGTTTATCATACTAATTATGAGTAGTAGTGCTTTACTGTGGTCTTTCGCTACACCTATAGAACCTATTCAGTCAGTTAACAGGCTCAGCCACATCATTGGGGGCATGGCTATTACAGGCTTCTTTCTTGTCTTTTTGCTAGCAACAAGAATGAAAATGTTTGAGCGTTGGTTCCATGGTCTAGAAAATGTTTATTTTTATCATAAATCTTTAGCCATTTTTTCACTAGTATTAGTGGTAATTCATGGTCAATTACAAGATCTGGTCCCCCACTGGGATAAAGTACAAAGAACTTCACTTAGTGAATTTGCGAAAGAACTAGGATCACTTGGTCAATATGGTTTCATAGCGTTAATTGTCATTGCGCTTTTTGCTAAATTTCTAAAATATGAGCACTGGCGCATCTTTCATCGGTTAATGCTTATTCCTTATACATTTGGAATTTATCATGCCTATTTTTCAAGCAGATACGATTTATTGCAGCCTACACCTTTAGGAATTTTCACAGCAATTACTACAACTATTGGATTTATGTCCGCATTATATATGCTGACGATGTATCAGGATATGTTTTTCAAATATACAGGCAACATTACAGGAATCAAGAAAATGAGCTCCAATGTTATTGAACTGGAGCTAACTCTTGAAAGAAGCCTCCCCTTTCGTCATGGACAATTTATTTTTATCAAAATTATGCAAGATGGCATAGAAAAGGCGCCTCATCCCTTTTCAATTTCAGGTGGCGATGGAAAAAAATTATTTGTCACTATAAAGGCGGTTGGTGATTTCACAAAAAAAGTATATGATTCAGTTCAACTGAATACACCCATCACACTTGATGGTCCTTATGGTCATTTAAACTTTGAAAATGGAACGCAAAAACAAATTTGGATAGCTGGGGGTATAGGGATTACTCCATTTTTATCTTATTTGCAATCACAACCATTGGATCGTAATATTGAGTTATTTTACACTTATCATGGTCAAAACAATGCTATCTATAAAGATTTTTTACAGGAGTATGCAATAACTAATCAACAATTCAAAGTGAACTTTATTGATACTACCCAAATGGACAGGCTTTCATTTGAAAATTTTTCAGTGCCCCCACAAACAAGTATTTTTATGTGTGGCCCCGAAAAAATGCTAAAACATTTTGCCAAGCAATTGAAAACCCACAATAAAGATATAAACGTTGACTTCGAGGCATTTAAATTTAAATAATAATTATCGATTATGCCCTAGCATCATCGCGTCTGAAATCCGTGGAGGCTTTAGGTCAACACAGGTTTTTTGCGCGGAAGTGTAGCGCAGCTGTTTGGACACCCGTTGACAGAAGTTAATCAATTTCGAGCAATTTACTTGGAATTTCAAAAAGTATATCGTATAGTAAAATCTCATCAAAAATAAAGGAGATCTTTTGACTTTGACTACACCAATAAGTTATTTAAATAAAGTAATGCATGATCGTAAATCTGTTCGTAAATATGAAGCTACTTATAAAATTCCTCAATCAGATTTAGAGGAATTACTTGTGAAGGCAACAACCGCTCCATCATCAAGTAATTTACAACCTTGGCGCTTTTTAGTGATCCAAGATGAGGAAGTAAAAAAGGAACTACGTTTAATTGCAAATAACCAGGAGCAAGTAGAAACTGCGTCTGCCATCATTGCGGTTCTAGGCGATACCGCAATGTACAATAATGTTGAAGAAATCTATACAAAAAACGTCGAGCTTGGCTATATGGATGAAGCAACAAAAAACATGATGATTGAAAATTCATTAAAGATTTATTCAAACCTTCCGACAGAAGTTCTAAAAAATATAGCTACATTTGATGCAGGCTTAATTTCTATGCAAATCATGCTTTTAGCAAAAGATATGGGCTATGATACAGTTACAATGGGTGGCTTCAATAAAGAGGCTTTTGCGAAGCGCTTTGCATTAACAGATAATCTAGTGCCAATTGTCTTAATCGCTATCGGAAAAGCAGCAGCACCAGCTTACGGCTCATCTCGTTTAGCGCTAAATGACATCGCAAAATTCATTTAATCCAAGAGAAAGACTGTATCAATTACGCTTGGCATAAAATGCTCGCTAAAATGAAGAAAAATGTTCTTTTTCGAATAAATATGATACACTAAATATAGAATAAAAAAGACTGGATGCGTCAACATCCAGTCAAAGCAACAATCATGCCGCAACGATAGCGGCTGACCAAGTTAAAGTTATAGCAATAGCCACCTTACTTAGCCGGCAGGGTGGCTATTTCTTTTTATTTTGAGAGACAATAATGCTAAGCATCAGTGTCAGTACTGCAATTAGCAAAAGGCTACACTGCACAATCAAACTGAATGCTTCAAATACTGTCATCCGCCTCACCCCCCTTCAAAAGGGAGTTCAGCCGCCACCTGCATTATGAATTGTTGCTATTGTTAGTCTAACAATTTTACGAAATATATTCTATGGAAAATCCCCAGAAAATTTAAAATTGCTACTCACTTACATAATTAGTCAAACAACTCTAAAGAGTTGCTCTGTACATTAGTTTAAGTCTGACAATTTAGCTAATGACTCTTTCAAAAGCTGTAATTCAGACAGTGACAACGTAACACCCTTCCCCATCTTTGTACGATCTTCCGACCAATCTCTAATATCGTATTTCGGCTCATGACCATTCCAGCTAATTAGATTCAATTCTTTTTTCCATCCTTTATTGCCTTCGGATAATACCGCAACTGTTTCAACAATTTCGTATTTAATTTCAGCCATATTCATTCCTCCTTAGTGTACCTGTAATAAGAACTATATCTTGAACTAATAGGATTATCAAACGTGACAACACTTGCAATAATTACACTTCCTAAGAAATGTAAAATATATCAGAATTAATCTTGTGTTATTCCGTCATAAAATTGATTTTTTACCTTGTGTACCTTCCTTGGTTCTCATAACGTCGTATATCCGTTCATTATTGAGTAATCATATAAATTGAGTATTAACTTTTCATCTACATTGTATAAATTTTCAAGCAATGCTTTAAAAACACATACTTATAAGAAGTTGCGACTGATGAACGATAGTAAAAATTATTCAGATGATGCCAAATCTGATCCTCAGTTACCTATTGTTCACGTATTTCACCGACCTTTAATTCATGCGACATGCTTCCTCCTACTCCTTCACCTCAACTAAATATATACCTTTCGCAAAGCCTCCGCATTTGCTCTTCTTCTGAGCACGTATTTGTTCTAATTGTTCATAGGGCACGTCGTACATTTGTATAGCTGTATGTACTAATTCTAAAATATCCGCAAGTTCCTCAACGGCCTCTTTTGGTGAGGCTGCCTCTAGAAATTCTAATGCTTCTTCTTGCATTTTCACTTTTATTTCCTCTAAGTGTTCTCCTTGTTCTAATTCTCTTATGCTACATGTTTTACCATTCTCTTCAATTACTTGAGGAATTAAATCACGTACTAATTTATTGTATATTGGCATGCCAACTGTCCCCTTTACATAAGATTATTTTCCATATTTCTGCTGAATCGTTTGAATATGTTGTTTTTTGACTTCATTGGATACTTGCATTTGAGGTACAAGCTTATTGTAAATTGCTTGAATATCGTCTTGAGAGAAAAACTGTTTTGCAGTTTGCTTTTGTGTTTGGATAAAACGCCCAACATTCTCTCGTTTTATAACATGAACATTTTGGGAAGTTACTACCACTTTTTTTAATGTACAGCGTTCACTAAAAACAATGACTGAATGAATTGCATCTTTCGGGAGGTCTAAAAAATCTTGAATTGCACGGATATGCGTAGCATTTTGACGGATTGGATTAAAAAATTTATATTTTTTCTTATTCGGCATCGTTTGTGTCCATTGTTGTTGTGTTTCATTGCCAAAAATCCAACCACTATAGTTTTTTGACTCAATTACATAAAGACCAGTTCGATCAATATAAAGTAAATCAATCTCCGTTAATTCATCTGAATTTCTTTTTGGAATATAGACATTTAATAATTGTCTATGACTTTGTAAGGCATGCCGTTCAATAATCTTCGATGTTAAGTACTCACCATTTCTCCCTTTATTTAGTTTAACTGCAAAGTAATTATTTTTTGTCTGTTTATAATAGACACTTTTCCGATAATGTTTTTCCATAAAGTAAAAGCTTATCACTATCGATATTAAAATTATAATTAGCATAAACACCCCACCCATTTATTGTTTTTTTACCTCAATAAGGAAAAAATCCTAAAACTATTATACCAATATTACTATGGATATTTTTAGGTTTACATTAG
>NZ_JAQZSD010000100.1:0-11305 GCF_028674935.1 Lysinibacillus sp. CNPSo 3705
AAGAAATTAAGAGTTATATGATTTATTACAATCATTATCGGGGGCAATGGAATTTAAAAAAGCTGCCGCCTGCAAAATACAGACAGCAGCTTCAAAAAGTTGCCTAACCTTTTTTTAAATGTCCTTTACAAAGGGTACATTTTAATGGCTTCGATCTTTTTTATTTCGGCTTTAATAGAGATTCAAAGAAAAAAGACTATCTGTTTAGTAGATAGCCTCTTTGATAACATAACGACAGTTTTACTCCTCCCAGAACAATTCATCTAGGGTTTTATTTAACGTTTTACATATCGCGATACATAAATTCAAAGTCGGGTTGTATTTACCTAATTCAATTAAACCGATTGTTTGCCTAGTAACCCCCACTTTATCAGCCAATTCACCTTGTGATAAATCATGTTCAATTCGTGCCATTTTTAAGCGTATGTTTTTCACATCGATCACCACTATCTTCATCTTCTAACATTCTTTGAATAACTCGATCACTTTTCTTTTTAGCAAGCCCATAAAATAAGAGTAAAATTCCGGCAATACATGATGCATACAATAACAGTGAAACAAAAAATACCAAAGAGAAAAAATATATTGCTTGTGGAGTACTTTCTGCATAGTTGAATGCACTGTTAACACCCATAATAATTGCAATAACCATGCCAATAGCAACACCGAAAATAATAAATTTAGTACTTAATTTAAATTTACTTGTACTATCGTGAATCTCTACTTCATCAGTAAATATGCCGAGATAGGCTGCTCTGCCACAATAATAAACTGCTGAGAATAATAAAATCAACCGTTCTGTTAATACATTTACTGAGGAAACTCCCTCTGTTATGAATTTTATTAGGATCGATATTAAACATATTACAATGACAAAGAAAAAAATCTCCTTGTAAATTTTATTTTGCTGATTTTTAATTCGTTCATCGACGTGTTTACTTTTCCAAAACATCCATATTTCCCCCCTTTATTTTATGATTTTAATTATACAGAATATCTGTCTTTTTGCAATGTATATATTGCAAAAAGTTGATTATATTTTTCATTAATGAAATGATACCCTTTGTGCGTGCGTCTTCCAGACGTTGGTTTTACAAAAGACAAAACAAAAAACCACTCATTTGTGGAGTGGTCATTATTATTATCTTTATTAGGTTTTAAGCTTTCGATCTATCAGTTAAACCTAAAGTCAATATGCTCGATCGGCCAACAGACGATACTTGTTGTACCCATTATTTTTTCTTTAGGGATGAAACCTAACTCAGGATTTCTACTATCATTACTTACACGACGATTATCACCTAATACAAAGTAATGCCCTTTTGGTACAGTAGTTTCACCTAAGTCTTGTTCTAACGTAAAATCATATGTAAGTGACCCAGGATCTTTTAAATCCTTCTTGTACTGATCTAAATAAGGTTCACTGTACTTTTCTCCGTTTATGTATAATTGATCATCCTTATACTCGATTTTATCTCCTGGTAGACCAATGATACGTTTAATAATATTTTTTTCTTCATTGTCTATCATCATGTTATTAATAACGACAATGTCAAATCGATCAATTGACTTAAATTTCGGACCGATTTTATTAACAATAACACGATCGCTTTCTTCCAATGTCGGTTCCATAGAAGCACCCTTTACGAGTACTGGCGTAAATAAAAACTGCTTGATTAAAAATGCCACCAATAAAGCGAAAGCAATTGCTTTTACCCATTCCACAAACTCATTTGTCTGTTTTCCCTGTATTTCTTCTCCCAAAATTCCACCTCCTAGTATTTCTCTTAATTAATACGTAAAAAAAGGAAAATAGTTTCAATTTTCTGTTCAAATGATTATATTTTTTGAAACTCAATTACAAACAAAGGTCAAAAAAGCCATTTTATACATTTAACGATGATATCCATTTCTTTAATCACTGTAGCTCAAGCCGCATAATTCATATTTATTGCTGAATTCGCCATAATATCTGCCCTAATTTTTATCTTTGTTTATACTAGTCGACACCGTGGCTCTTTAAAAGCATTTTTGTTCTAAAAAAGATGAAATATTAAAAATTTAATTGAATGAACTATCAAGTTGAATATTTCACACTTGTTATAAACTAAATTTTTTTCATCGTTGCAGTATATAACAATGGACTAAAGAATCTATATGCTATCATTTTCTTTTAGATTTTCATTTTTTTCTACAGGCAACTTTTTAGGTAAATGACGATATTTGCTACCTGTCTGAAATCTTAGTATTATCGGTACAAGAACAAACATTTTGTAAGTATGAGAAAAGCGTTTAATTACTTTTTGTAGCTCGTATGGAAGTTGTTGTGAAATATTAAAAAGTTCTTGCTTTCTTCATTTAGATACTTTTGACAGCTTGCATTTATCGAACTTTAATATTCTATAAATAAAATTGAAATGGTTGGTGAAATCATTTGAACCTTACTAAGAATAACGGTTATGAATTTCTTGATTTTATTAGTATAAAAGAAGAAGAAATGAATTCCTACGAACCCATTGCAGGCTCTTTTGCAGTGTTAAATTGTTCAGGGAAATATCTTATGTGCTATAACACTTGGAGAGAACAATGGGAGTTACCCGCAGGACAAAGGGAAGAAAATGAAACGCCAAAGGAATGTGCTATTAGAGAACTTTATGAGGAAACAGGACAAATCGTAAAAGATTTAGATTTTACCGGCTTACTAAAAGTGAAAAACCTATCCAACGGTAACGTAAAGTATAATCCTGTTTATTTTTCTTTCATAAAAAAACTGCAACCATTTCTGAAGAACTCTGAAACGTCTGAAATAAAATTATGGGATTTAAAAGAGAAGATTGGATTCATTGACGAAGTTGATATTAAAGTATTCGACTATGTTCAGTAGCACGGTTTTATACTTTTATTAAAAATCAACTTCGTACTTTAACTGAGCTACCAAAAACAAATAATCATCTGGATTATTGAAATTATACAATGTAGAATGCTTTACATACTCTTCAACGAGCTATCTCATAGCTTTTTTAAACCCTTCAATATTGAGTCAGTCTATATCATAACCATTGTACTATTTCAATTTTATAAAACTGAAGATGAACCAAATAAGAACATAAAAAAGCCCTCTACAGATAATGTGGAAGGCAATAGAAAAATTTATTTAAAATAAGCACATCTCTCGGCGTATTTTCCTCTTAATACAGAGTTCCAACACTTCTACCGCCGTCATTCTCCCAACGATCAATGTCCCAAACAACATCAACATCTTCCCAGCCGTCTTGTATTTCTCCGTTAGGAAGGGTACCATTTCTTACTATAGAAATAACACATCATCCTTTTTGATAATATTTCATGTTTCTATATTATGTAATGTTATTTGTTTTGTTCATCGCCAAATATGGGGGATGTAAAAAGGAAGGATTACTTTTAGGTCTCAGAGTATTTGTTCCAAATGGATCAATGTTATGAATTTTTATAGCTAATAGGAATTTCCCCTAAGGTAGCGAATGCACATTGTTATTTTAACATTTACATTTTGACTCTTCTTTCCATACCTTTGGTTCTCCTATCCATGGTTTTGGCTCTTCTATCCACGATTTTGATATAAAAGCTGAAATAAATATGTACAAAAATGTTTGTTTAACCAAGTACATTTGTAATTCCCTTTGTTTTTACAACTATACAGGGGGTGGCGAGCATAATAGCCTCGACGGGTTATCCGCCAGTGATATAGCTGGTTTCTAGGCTAGCGAATGATGCGAGTAGAGGCTCCGTGTCAAGTGTAATTATTCACGCATATGTATAGAAACGTAGTTAATTAGCGAAAGTGTACATGATTAGACTAGCAAAAATGTACCTTGTTATTTTGACATTTACAGAGGCTGGGACAAAAGGTTTTAAGCAACTAGAAAAGCCGAACAATTATGCTAACACAGCACTACAATAGTTCAGCTTTTTGTTTTCAAATAAATAAAAAGTGAATTTTACCATTCGCTTTGGACATAGCCTCTTTATAAAAAGAGTGAACTTTGAGGGGCTAATAAGATAGAAACTTTCGTTTTATATTTTTCCAACCTAAAAATTCTTTTATATATTCAGCAGGTGTTATGACAAGTAAACTTTTAAATTCTTTGTAATAATGGGAAGGATCATAGTAACCATATTGGTCAATGTTTACAGGTGTCTCTTCAAAAGAAAAATGTTGAAGTAAGAGTTGAATACGAATGAATTTGCTTAGTTTTTTTGGTCCAAAACCTGTTTTTTTGTAAAAAAGTTCTCGGATATATCGCTCGGAATAACCTGTTTTATGCTGAATTACAGCTGGTAAAAACAGCCCATTATTTTCAATAATAGAATCAAAACAAGTAGCGAATATTTCATCACCCAAGCTTTTATCCTTTTTTTGAGAACCAAAATACTCATTACAAATCTGCACCCTTTGTTCGAAATCTTCTGCTTCAAAAACAGATTGTATAAATTTAGAGTCTAGTGTGCAGCCTAATTCAACATTAACAAACGGTTGTTGAACAATTTGTTTTAATGCGCAATTGTATTGAATAACTGTTTGTTTTGGATTTAGACGAACACCAAAATATTTACCTTTTGGGGTAAATGAATAAATTTCACGTGTAGTCGGGGTATTCCCTAAGACAACCTGTTGATTTTTGCCCATGTAAAACATCAAATCTTGACAGGCATCAGGAATGACATGAATATCACTATTAATGCCTATTGGTTCAAACTCATAATAAAATAGTATATCCTGGTTTAAATGGCTGTTTGGAGCAAGTTCTCTATAAGAATACGTTTTTTGGACCAATTCAGGTTGGATTGGATAATAGCTACTCAATAAACCGCCCCCTCTAGTTCACTCTTAGGTAAAATTAAAAGAATCCTTGCGCTTGTTCATTGTAACTAGCTAAGACACATTTAGTTGATTGATACGATTCTAAAGCTTTTAAATGATTTTCTCGACCGATACCTGA
Organism: Lysinibacillus sp. CNPSo 3705; assembly: GCF_028674935.1. Taxonomy (NCBI): domain Bacteria; kingdom Bacillati; phylum Bacillota; class Bacilli; order Caryophanales; family Bacillaceae; genus Lysinibacillus; species Lysinibacillus sp. CNPSo 3705. The sequence goes on from NZ_JAQZSD010000100.1 coordinate 4,980, forward strand.
CTTTTTATAACCGCCAAATGCTGCACCTGCAGGGTATTGGTGATACGTATTTATCCAAACACGTCCTGCTTGGATCTCTCGACTTGCTTTATAGGTAATGTTTGTATTACGTGACCATACAGCTGCCCCTAATCCATACATCGTATCATTTGCGATTTCAATCGCTTCCTCGAAGGTTTTAAACGCAGTCACTGCCAATACAGGACCGAAAATTTCTTCTTGGAAAATACGCATTTTGTTATGGCCTTTAAAAATAGTTGGTTGAATAAAATAACCATCTAAATTATCAAGGTGATTTTCGGCACCACCGATTAAACATTCTGCACCATCTTGTTTGGCAATTTCAAAATAAGAAAGAATTTTTTTATGTTGTTCTTCTGAAGCCTGTGCACCCATCATTGTTTCAAGTTCGAATGGATTACCAACTTTAATTTGCTTTACTCGTTCAATGGCTTTTTCCATGAAACGATCATAAATAGACTCATGGATCAAGGCTCTAGATGGACAAGTGCAAACTTCACCTTGATTTAAAGCAAACATAACTAATCCTTCAATCGCCTTATCTAGATATCCGTCATCAGCATCCATGACATCTTCAAAGAAGATATTAGGCGATTTGCCACCTAACTCTAGTGTAACGGGAATTAGATTCTCAGATGCATATTTCATAATTAGTTTGCCGACAGCTGTAGAACCCGTAAAGGCCACTTTGCCAATACGTGGGCTTGAAGCTAACTCTTTTCCTGCCTCTATACCAAAACCATTAATGACGTTTAAGACACCTTTTGGTAATAGGTCTTGAATAAGTTCAACTACGAATAAGAATGATACCGGCGTTTGTTCTGCTAATTTTAAGACAACACTATTTCCTGCAGCAAGTGCTGGCGCCAGTTTCCAAGCTGCCATTAAAATAGGAAAGTTCCATGGAATGATTTGGCCAACTACACCAATAGGTTCTTGGTAATGGTAAGCTACTGTATCCCCATCAATAGGTGTCACTTGCCCTTGTTGTGCGCGAATGGCACTTGCAAAATAGCGGAAATTATCAATTGCCAATGGAATATCAGCATACATCGTTTCACGAATCGCTTTCCCATTATCCCAAGTTTCTACCCTTGCAATTTTTTCAAGATTTTCTTCCATACGATCAGCAATGGCTAGTAAGATTCGTGCCCGTTCTGCTACGGGTGTTTTCCCCCAAGTTTTTTGGGCTTTATGAGCGGCATCTAATGCTAGCTCTACATCTTCTTTTGTTGAACGGGCTACTCGTGTAAATACTTCTTTCGTGATAGGTGTACTATTATCGAAATACTCTCCATTTACAGGTGCTACCCATTCACCACCGATAAAATTGTCATATTGCCCTTTGAATTGAATGCCAAACTCTTCAATACTCGGTTTAACATTTACCTTTACCATAATGATCGACCCCCTTAATGATGATTATAATGCTGTTGTTCTTCTTTTACAGGCACCTCATGTTGAATCTCAAAACTACTTACTACTAGTACACAAATCATTACACTAGCCACAATGTAAATATGCTTTGGAATGGCTTTTATAAAGACAGGAAACATTTCACGATTCCATACACCGATTGAAATGATAGCACTTACAATAAACATCATTGTAAAAAAGATAATGCTTAATGTTAAATATTGAGAGGTCATTAATGTTAGCATCACGCCCATCATTGCTCCCATAAAGCTAGATCCTACACTTTCCATGAATAGGGACAATGGTAACCCTATTGATAGTAAATAGCCTAAGGCAATAGCAATAATAATAGATGCTATTGCACCTAGTACCATATCGGAAAGCCAGGTAGCCATGTTCACCCCAACAGCAGTACTCATTGTCATAGAAATCAGCATTATACAACACTTGGCCATGCCATGATTGGCAAAACGCTGTTTTAGTAAACGGTTAGTAATTACCGTAAAAGTAACAATAACCAACATGCTTAGGAATGGTAGCATATAATCACTCCTCGTAAGCGTTTTATTGTAGATGACAAGACGACGTTGTGTGACATTTCTTGGCGGGTCTAGGAACGTCTATGGCTGGGTTTCGATCAAAGAATCCAACCGGTTTTAATTGGAAATTGATGTATGCAGTTGGCATGACAGGCCAATCTTCAGGGCGCGGAATATGATGATGGCCCATTGTGTACCAAACGACGATATCTTCATCATCAATTGAACGGTTATTCTCAACGTATTTTGGGAGTCCATCTCCTCCAGCATGTTGATTTGGATACATACCTGTTGCATATTTTTCATTTTCATCAAATTGCGTAACGTGTAAATGATGTTTAAGGAAACCAGCACGTTTCATAACGCTTGCTTCGTCATGAGCAAATGGGAAGCAATTTTCGCCAGGCAAAATTTTATAGCCAACCGGTTGATTCACTCGGTTAAGTGAGTTTTTATTGATAATTTTCCAAGTACGCTGCGTTTTTAAATCTAAATTACGTAACGCTTCCTTCTCCGTTTTAAAAATACGTGAAATAGGATAGAAACCATTGCCGTTCGGATTGTGTTCTCCCAATGTTTCTGATACTGTTTCTGTTTCCACTACTGAGTTATTTTCACCGTCTAGCATCATATCAAGTCGGAAATTAAAGAAGTGTTGATGATGTGATGCGTTTAATCCTGGAGAAATCTCAGATCCATATTTTGTTTGAATACCATCCTCACATGTACCAGTGTTTAAAATACCTGTAAGTTTGACTTCAGCTTCAATCGTACCGTCTTGGTAGAAGCTCCAATAGAAGCCATAATCATAATTGCCAACTGTACAGAAAAATGAAATCACTAGACGACGAGAGCGCCGTACTTCTACATGGCCTGTACGCCAATCTGTATGTTTCCAACCAATCCCGTAATCTTCTTCGTGTAAGCAAATGGCATTTTTGATCGTACGCGCATTTCCTTTAACATCAGCTACAACACCATCAAAGTATTGAATTTCTCCTAAGCAGTCGCAACCTAGCTCTAACGAATTGGCTAATTGACCCATGCCATATTCACCAGCATCAAAGGCATTTTGTGTGTTATGCGAAAATGTTGGTTCACCATAAGGGACGACCATTTCTGATAATGCTGCACGATAAATAACTGGACGATCCTTGCCTTTGTCATGGTAATTAATTGTGTATAATACAAGGCCTTCTCGTGGAGTAAATCCATAGCGGAAACTCCACTTTTGCCATTTGATCAAATTACCTTCAATTGTAAAGCTTGGACCTTCAGGTTGAATGATTTCCAATGGCTTTAAGTCATTTCTAAACACAATGGATTCATCAGCTTCAGGATGGTAATTCCCTGATGTTGTTGGAATTGGACGTATCCCATGATCTTCTACTTTGTAAACTTCCATTTTGTTTAGGTCTACATACGATACAATACCTGTTAAAGGGTATGCATATCCGTTATCTTCTAATGATTGTTTTTGCCAACAAATCGCACGAAGTAAACGTTTACCTTCATATTCCTGAACGCCAAAATTCCCTGCTGACCAAGGATCAACCATAATTAAATCAGGATTGTCAATGCCACGTTTCCGTAAAGCTGCTACAAAATCAGGGTGGCTCTTTACTAATTCTTCACATTGCTCAAATTCCTCTAGGGCTACATTCGGTTGTACACCAGGGATATGTTCGTAGGAATCAACTGTTTCTGAAGTTAAATTTACAACTGCTTCAAATGTTTTCAATTCTTTATCATCTAAAATCACTAAAAATACTTGGCGATCTACCGTTTTACCTGGTTTGTAATTTAGTACTTCTGATTTTTTAGGTTCATGTAACATGACCGACATAAATCGTACATGTTCAGACAACTGTTGCTGTTCCTTGACAATTTGAACAGCTTTTTCAATTTCTACTTCAGACAATGGTGATAATGGGTGGCTTAGCTCAACGTTTGGATTAACCTTTACTGACATCCTATCAACCCCTTATAATTTGTTCCCTTTCATTATAATCAGAAAATTCAGTGAAGTGATTGTAAATAACGGCATTATTATATATAGGTTGATTTTTAGCTAAAGAAATACATTTTTTTCTACTTTAACCGTTCTGTATTTTTGTAAAAAGTCCCAATTGAGCAGCAGTTAAAGTCATTTGCATTCCAATCTACCAATCTATTTAGAAGCGATCAGACGCGTGACCACCATTTAGTCTTCTTCCATCTTGCCATAGTAATGCTTAATATATGTATCACAAACTCCATGTAATTTCGTTAAATTAAATATGCTTTACTTGTGTGCAAAGGATAGTTATCCTTTTCTCGTTCCGTTGGCTTGTTTTAGAGAAAAACGTAGTATTTGAAAAACGAGTGGAGCAAATGCTTATTTGTAAATATCGAACTATAATACTGTCAATTCTTTAAGGGAAACTTAGTAAGGCATAAAAAAGAGGATAGCGAAAAAATGCTACCCATCTTGTTTCAATTAGCTTTCGGCAATACCGTAAGCAAGTAATAAAATATACCCGATGATACAGATTGCAATAATGTTAAGTATTATTAGTAGCCATTTTAATAAACTTTTTTTTGCTTTTAATCCTAAAAAAGCTCCTAATAATGGGAACAAAAACATTAAAAGAATATATGGTTTACCTAATGCTCCTAACGACACTCCATTCCACATTGTAAAAAACATAACAACGAAGATTACTAAAGTAGTAAGTGAAAGAACACTATATTTATTAATTTGGGTTCACCTTCCCAAAAGTTGGTTTCTATTCCTAATTTATCATATTCAAACCTTTATACAATGACCATTTAATTCCTTTTACGTCATTATAGTATCACAATATAAAAGCGCCAAAGTTTACGAAAACAGCCTCAATAAAAAGACCATCAAAAATGATGGTCCTACTTCACAAACTAACACACAATCATTAATAAACAAAGGACATGATAGCTAATAAAATCCTTCATCTTTAATTTTTTTGTTCCATAATATTTCTAACAAACAATTGCTTATTTTTATGAGCAATTGTACTTATTATCGCAAGTAATAGCCCCGAAATAACGAATACAATTCTAATTCCTAAAAAATCTGCTACTAGCCCCATAATAAGAGAGCCAACGCCAAATATCCCAGTTCCGATAGCACCTAACGAGGTATAAACAGTTGACAACTGTTCTTTTGGCACACTAGTTTGTATAACCGTTTGTTGAGGAATTTTTTTAATTTGTCCAAAAAGCCCTACACAGAGCGATAAAAGTAAGGAAATGATTGGAATGCTGTTTAGGCTAAATAATATTGTGAATAAAAAACTTGCGAATGAACCGAAAAAATAAAGGTTCCTATTTTCTTTTCAATAAATGAAGAAAATTTAATACAATAAGCACTCCCTAAAATCAGTCCTAAAAAGTTAGCGCCATTGATAAATCCCCACCATTTTTCATCAACGTTCAAAGCATCGTTGACAAACACATATAAAATAGCAGCTATCCAAACCGTTGCAGCAATTGTTTCCAAAAATTCTATCCAAGCAATCCTTCTTAACACCGGAGTGTTAGATAAAGTTTTCCAACCCTCTTTTCTAGTTTCCCTTTTAACTCGGTAGTTTCATAGATTACACTTTCTAAAAGGCAAAGTAATATGCTTGCAATAACAAATAAACATCCAACGAACCAAATAAGTTGTTGAGAACTAATAATAATCAGCAATGAACTTCCTACGAACCACATACATGCTTGTATGACCTGCGTAATAGTTTCTGAAATTCCATTAGCTTGAATTAGATGTTCAGGTTTAACATAGAATGGAGTCAATGTCTGTCGTATTGGATCTGCACATCCGTCAAAAATCCTATTATTAAAAAGATAAAATAATAATTAGCTGCTGTTAAAGCAATTAACACAAACCCTAGAATAAAGAGTAAAATTGTCTTTACAATTTGTGACCCAGCAAGTACCCATTTAAGATTTAATTTCTCAACAAAAAGAGGTGTCAGCAGACTGGATATAAACATAGAAGAAGCAATTGTAAATGACAGACCCTGTTAATACAAAAATTGTACTTATAACACTGACTATATATAATACATCGCCTATATTAGCGAGTGACTGACCCAATAGTAATAAAGAAAAGTTTCTATTCAAATTCATATTATATATCCCCCATTTTTTCAAATTTTGGCTTAATAGGGGAATATTAAATTGGACTATTCATTAAAATTTGACTCCTATCATATATCGGACAAATCTGGAGGACGTAGATTTATCACAAGTTTTGTATCATCCATAAATACTTATATGAATCATAGCATTATTTCGAATTTATTACATTAATACCCATCTATTGAGTAT